>CAMOOZ010000001.1 GCA_946621895.1 uncultured Lachnospiraceae bacterium
CGGACTATTTTCTCCTTGCAAGCGGGAAAAACAGAAACCAGCTTCAGGCCATGGCGGCTGAGGAGGAGGAAAAGCTGGGAAAGGAAAACATTCCCCTCAAGCATATCGAGGGTTATGATGAAGCCGGCTGGATCCTGATGGACTATGGCGATGTGGTCATCCACCTTTTCGATCAGGAAAACAGGGAGTTCTACCAGCTGGAAAAGATCTGGGGGGATGCAAAGACTGTGGATCTCATGCCGACTGATTGACAAACGAAGGACCTGCGAGTAGAATGACTTGCATGTGTTTTTCCGCCGGGGATGCGGCGCCTGCAGGAAAAAGCTGTCAGGATCGCAGACCGGAGCGGAAGAGTTAAAGTAAGCGAACAGGATGATCGTGATCCTTTTTTCACGGGGATCTGATTTTTTCTGCGAGCGAAGAAAAGGAGGAGAACATTATGAGAAAGTTCGGAAAAGTACTTGGTCTTACGCTTTGTACGGCCATGCTGATGGGAACGCTTTCCGCCTGCGGCGGCGCTGCTCAGCAGCAGCCTGCGGCAGGAGGAACGGAGACTGCTCCGGCGGAAACGGCCGCGCCGGCCGAGGAGGCTGCGGCAGACAGCGCCGCTGCGTCCGAGGAGACACCTGCGGCGGATGCATCCGCTGAGGAAGCCGCTCCCGCTCCCACCGCTTCCGCAGAGGGCACCTTTAAGATCGGGGCTTCCGGCCCGACCACCGGCGGCGCTGCCCAGTACGGCACGGCCGTGGTCAGAGGCGCACAGATCGCCGTGGACGAGATCAATGCCGCTGGCGGGATCGCCGGGCATCAGATCGAGTATCGTTATGAGGATGACCAGCATGACGCGGAGAAGGCCGTGAACGCCTATAACTCCTTAAAGGACTGGGGAATGCAGGTCTTTGTGGGCACGACGACGACCACGCCCTGCATCGCGGTGGCGGATGTGTCCGCCGCGGACGGCATGTTCCAGATCACGCCCTCCGCATCCAGCGCGGATGTGATCGAGAATGACAATGTCTTCCAGGTCTGCTTCACCGACCCCAACCAGGGAAGGGCCTCCGCGCAGTATATCGCGCAGAACAAGCTTGCCACGAAGATCGGCATCATCTATGACAGCTCCGATGTGTATTCCTCCGGTATCCGGGATACCTTCGTGGAGGAGGGCGAGAGCCTTGGTCTGGAGATCGTTTCCGATGAGGCCTTTACTGCCGATTCCAAGACGGATTTCTCCACCCAGCTGCAGAAGGCACAGTCCGCGGGCGCGGAGCTGCTGTTCATGCCCTTCTATTATACCGAGGCCTCCATTGTGCTGACCCAGGCGAACAACATGGGCTTTAAGCCGCTGTTCTTCGGCGTGGACGGCATGGACGGCATTCTGAATGTGGAAAACTTTGACACCTCCCTGGCGGAGGGCGTGTATCTGCTGACTCCCTTTGCCGCTGATGCGAAGGATGAGCTGACCCAGAGCTTTGTGGCGGCCTATAACGACGCCTACGGCGAGGTGCCGATCCAGTTTGCGGCAGATGCCTATGACGCAGTCTATATCGTCAAGGAGGCGATCGAGGCCTCCGGCGCAACGCCCGATATGAGCGTGGACGCGATGGGTAAGGCACTGATCGATGTGATGCCCACGATCTCCGTGAACGGTCTGACCGGCGAGGGGATGACCTGGGATGCCACCGGGGCCGTTTCCAAGGAGCCCAGGGCCGTGGTGATCAAGGACGGCGCTTATGTGACGCCCTGAGCGGCATAACGGCATGTATGTTTGAATAAGTATCGCGGAGGGGGGCTGTCTTGTACAGCCCCCCCTTTTCGTGCTATAATTTTTACCTGTTCAGCACCGGATACTTTTCTTGTAAGACGAGCTCCTGAGGGCGTATATGGCTGCGGTTCGCAGCTCCACTGTTCAGCATGATGTGGTTTTGCCGTTCCGTATATGCTTCACGGGCAAAAGGAGGTAGCGTGGACTTCTTAATGAATCTGATCAACGGGATCAGTCTCGGCAGCGTATACGCGATCATCGCCCTGGGCTATACGATGGTCTACGGGATCGCGAAAATGCTGAATTTTGCCCACGGGGATGTGATCATGGTGGGGTGTTATATCGTTTTTATCGCGATGACCTCCCTCAGCCTGCCCGTGCCCGTGGCGATCCTTCTGGCCATTTTGCTCTGCACGGCTTTGGGCATGACCATCGAAAAGATCGCCTATAAGCCGCTCAGAAGGGCCACGCCGCTGGCGGTGCTGATCACGGCCATCGGCGTCAGCTATTTTCTGCAGAACTGCGCGCTGCTGATCTTCGGTGCGGACACGAAATCCTTCACCTCTGTTGTGAACCTCCCGCCCCTGGAGCTGATGGGGGGGAGCCTGAAGATCTCCGCCACGACGATCGTGACCGTGATCACCTGCATTCTGATCATGCTTGCCCTGATGATGTTCATCAAAAAGACCAGGTCGGGCCAGGCGATGCTGGCGGTTTCCGAGGATAAGGATGCAGCGCAGCTGATGGGCGTCAATGTGAACGCGACGATTTCCTTAACCTTCGCGATCGGTTCGGGACTTGCCGCCGTTGCCGGTGTGCTGTTCGTCTCAGCTTATCCGACGCTTACGCCGTATACGGGTTCAATGCCCGGCATCAAGGCCTTCACGGCCGCGGTCTTCGGCGGCATCGGCTCCATTCCCGGGGCTTTTTTGGGAGGGATCCTTCTGGGAGTGATCGAGATCCTGGGAAGAGCGTATATCTCCTCCCAGCTTTCCGATGCGATCGTGTTTGCCGTACTGATTCTGGTGCTGCTGATCAAGCCCTCCGGCATTCTTGGCCGGGCGGTGCATGAGAAGGTATAAGCGTTGTTGCTGTTCACAGCTTCGCTGCTCATAGCAACATGGTTTTGCCATTCCGGACCGGCTTTGCCGGCGGATTTAACCCTTCAGGTTAAAACAAACCAGTCCTGCTGCCAGGCTGCATGGTCGTCACCTCGCGGCGCAGCGCGAGATTCGACTGTGAATAGTAACGA
>CAMOOZ010000002.1 GCA_946621895.1 uncultured Lachnospiraceae bacterium
CAAAAGACAAGTTGTTTCTTAAGAGAGGAACTATATCCTCATAATATTTCTGACATTGCCAAAAACCGTCCAAATACACATTGTCTTTTTCTAAGATCTCCGGCATATATTCGGCATTTTCTCTAACTACTTTTCCATGACTTCCGAATATCTTTCTTCGTAACCTAGCCGGCACAGTTCTCTTGTCATCAGCCATGGCATAATGCTGTCTGAGCGAGCAATATTTAAGGTCAAGTCCCTTGAACTTGCCTAGTTCAATCTCCCTGATATCTCTTAAAAAGGCCCTGTCGGTATAGTCTATATCATCCAGAAGAACTTTTCTGCCAAGGGTCCTTAGCTTTTCGTATAAGGCATATTCATAGAGCTGGTTACCTAAGCCACCCTGCAATTTAACAATTATCAATTTCTAGCCCCTTTTTCTTCCATCCACTGCTGGAACATCAATATATACCATACCTGGTTGCGCCATATTCCACGAATCGTAAAATCATCCCAGATAAGCCTTACGATATCCACGTTGAGCAGTCCCTGCTTTTCTAACTTATCTCTGCTTATCATGCCCTCTGCCCATGATCTGAGCTCCGGCTCAAGCAGCCATTTCTGAACAGGGATTGAAAAACCTCTCTTAGGAAGATCCATCAATTCCTTGGGCACATATCTGTAAAGAATATCTCTTAGTATGCGCTTGGTCATGCCGTCCTTGTACTTGTATTCAATGGGCAGAGACCATGCAAACTCCACTACATCCTTATCCAAGAACGGAATCCTGCTCTCAAGAGATACTGCCATTCCGCATCTGTCCACTTTAACAAGTATGTCATCCGGATGATACATCAGCATATCCATCAGCATGATATTGTGGTTCAGCTCCTTTATCCTGCCGTACTGATAGGTATTGTACGCGTATGGCGCCTCCGTGCGGTCCAGGGAAAGCGTGAGGGCAAGGGGTTCCTCCCTGTTGTCGAGCTCATAGAGCTGCGCCGGATCCTTTGCCCCGAGCAGCATGGACTTCGTGCGGTACACCTTGCTTTTCCCGAAGGGATTGGCCAGCAGCAAAGCGCTTGCCGCCTTTCTCACAGACCACGGAATCCTCCCCATTTTATTCCAGATCCGTTCCACGGAGGGGTAGGTGCCGTAGCCGCAGAAAAGCTCATCCCCCCCGTCCCCGCTTAAGGAAACGGTCACATGCTGCCTCGTCAGCCTGCTGACCAGATAAGTGGGGATCTGTGAGGAATCCGCAAAGGGCTCCGAATAGATATGGGCAAGCTTCGGGATCACCTCCTCCATATCCTTTTCGGAGATCATCATTTCCGTATGCTCCGTTCCAAGGACCTGCGCGATCTCCGCCGCGATGGGTGCCTCGTTATACTGTCTGTCCTCCATGCCGATCGTAAAGGTGCGGACCCTTGAGGCGCTGACCTCCTGCATCAAAGAAACGATCGTGGAGGAATCGATTCCCGCGGAGAGAAAAGCGCCCACGGGCACATCAGCCGCAAGCTGCCCCTTAAGCGCCTCCTTTAACAGCCGCTCAAGCTCCTCCGCGGCCTCCTCCTCCGTGCCTTCAAAAAGGTTCTCCTGTCCCCGGGCGGCAATTTCCCGGATATCCCAGTAAGTATGCAGCCGCGGGGAAGTAAAGGGAAAGGAGAGCTCCAGCCATTTCCCGGGCTCCAGCTTAAAGATATCCCGGTAAATGGTATAGGGCGCGGGAATATAGCCATGCACGAAATAGATGTTCAGGATCTCCGTGTTCACGGGATTTGCAAAGCCGGAAAGCCCGGCGATGCAGGATAGCTCCGAGGCAAAGGCAAAGCAATTCCCGCCATCGCCCTGCGCACCGTTTCCGATAAAGCCGTAATACAGGGGCTTTTCGCCGATCCTGTCCCTGGCAAGGATCAGCCTGCGCTCCTTTTTATCATACAGCGCAAACGCAAACATCCCCTTGACCGCTTCCAGCGTCTTTTCCACGCCCCAGTGCGAAAGCGCCTCCAGCAGCACCTCCGTGTCGCAGCTGCTCTTAAAGGCGAGCCCTTCCTTTTTCAGGGCTTCCCGGATCGAAACGAAATTATAGATCTCGCCGTTGTAGCTGATCACAAAGCGGCCGTCCCGGGATTCCATCGGCTGGGCCCCGGCTTCGCTTAAGTCCATGATGGAGAGGCGCCTGTGGCCGAGGACAACGGTTTTCTCCTCATTGGCCCATATCCCTCCGCCGTCCGGCCCGCGATGCAGCATCCTGGCGTTCATTTTTTCGATTTCCGCCCTCCAGTTTTTCGGACGGTTTAAGAATCCGGCGATCCCGCACATGGTTTGTTCCTCTTTAATTCAGCATCGCAAAACGCCTTGCATCGAGATAATTGCCATGCATCAATGAAAACTCATTCCTTTCCGGTTCCCGGGGAAGATTTCGGCAGTCTTGCAAAGGGCAGCGTGATCCAGCCAGAGGCCGCAAAATCCCTGTCCCAGAGAGGATTCCCCTCTTCATAGGGGCAGACCACGAGCTTTTCCGGATATTCATTTAAAAAAGCCGCCCACCAGCTGAAGGAGGAATTGGAAATGATCTGATGGGAGGCTGCGGAAAGCAGATAAAAATCCGCCAGTCCCCGGGACAGCCCTCCCCCCTCCGGAAATGCGGTGTCCGGATAACGGATATCATAGGGAAGCCCGGAAAACTGCGCCTTTACCCATTCCTGTTCCTCGGAAAACACATAAAACACGGGATGGGAAATGCGCGCATTCACCGTTTCCATTGCCCGGCAAAAATAATCGGGAGCCGGGCAGGCGCCGATCTGTACATAATCCCCTCTCCGATAATGAATGCCTACAGAGGCAGGATTCGCCTCCAGCTCCTTTTTCAGCAAAACGAGCTTTTCGGGAAGCGGCAGGGCAAGGCGGAATCTTTTCCGGATCTCGTCTGCGCATTCCGCAAAAAATGCCTCCCGCTGCCAGTTCCCCCGCAGATAAAGCGAAGGCGCGGCATATTCCTGACAATACCGGAGGATCTCCTCCGGGGTCCCGGTAAGCTCCTCCTCCTTAAGCTCACTTGTGTTAAGCCCGATGGCATGTCTGAAGCAAAGCCTGTTCAGCACGGCCCTGCTCAGGATATCCCTTCTGATCGGATAGCTCAGGCGTCTGTCATAGGTGATCTGCAGCTTCAGGATATCCGGATTCCGGAAAAACCACTTTTCATCCTGGATGGCCGTGTCGATCCAGAGCGGGGCGCAGCGCCTTTTTGCCACGCAATAGCCAAAGGCATAGGAAAAAAGCTGGTTTCCAAAGCCTCCGCTCAGATGCACGATCACCCTTCTCTTCTTTTCCAATCCATCCTTCTTTCAGATCCATCCGTTATCGCAGCAGCTGCGATCCTTATGTAAAATACAGGAAACGCCTTTTCCAAGTGTGTTTACGATAACATCCCTTCAAGCCGCCTGTCAACGATGCGGCAAAACGATCCGAAAACCGGCATCGGCCCGTTCATAATTTGTTAAAAAATTATTATTGAATCGTTTACGCAAAAAGCATTTTTTTGAAATAAGTCCTTTATATAATGGTTTCATCAGCAAGGGCGAAACCGAACAAGGTTGACGATAAAACTTTTTCATAATTGTGCCAGACAAAGCCCGCTTTGTCTGGCATCCTCCCTTTTCTAAATGCCTTATCCGACAAAAAAGGCAGAAAGCATCCCGGGTCATCCGCCCGGGATGATTTTCTTTTTACCCCCTCTTTGCTATAATATAAATATCTGTTCACCTCCCCGAAAAATGAGTCGAATTTGATCGAATCGTTTTGTAAATGGAGTGCTGAACAGATATAAGAGCTCACCGTTGAAACGCGATGTGCTGTTCACGGTAATGATCATGTGGTATTGGGGGCAAAGGCACCGTCTGATACAGTGCTTCGGCATGGAGGATAAAATGAATTATATTTTTGGCGTAGATGTGGGCGGAACAACAATAAAGCTGGGGCTGTTTACCAAAGAGGGGCAGCTGGCTTCCAAATGGGAAATACCCACCAGAAAGGAAGACGCGGGAAAGAATATCCTGCCGGATATCGCAAAAACCGTGCTGGATAAGCTTTCTGCTGAGGATATCCCTGCGGAAGAGGTCCTGGGCCTTGGCATCGGCCTGCCGGGGCCCGTGGATGCCGACGGCATCATCCATCGGGCGGTGAACTTAAACTGGGATCGGGATTTTTCCATTCCCGACGCGCTTGCCGCCTGGCTTCCCTTCCCCGTAAAAGCCGGAAATGACGCCAATGTGGCGGCCCTCGGAGAAATGTGGAAGGGCGGCGGACAGGGCTATGAAAGCCTTGTTCTGGTGACCCTGGGAACGGGCATCGGCGGCGGCGTGATCCTGAAGGGAAAAATCTGGGAGGGGCCCTCCGGCTCTGCAGGAGAGATCGGCCATATGCATATCGAGGATGACGAAGAACTGCAGTGCACCTGTGGAAACTACGGCTGTCTTGAGCAGTATGCCTCCGCCACGGGCATCGTAAGGCTTGCGGAACGGTTTCTGAAGCAGCATGAGCCGGACGGCGAATTCCGGGAAGCAATGGAGATGGAGCCGCTCTCCGCAAAGCTGGTCTTTGATCTTGTCAAACGCGGCGACCCCCAGGCAAAGGAGATCGCCGGACAGTTCGGAAAATATCTCGGGAAGGGTCTGGCCGCAGCCGCCTGTGTCGTCAATCCCCAGGTCTTTGTGATCGGGGGCGGTGTATCCAGAGCAGGGGCACTGCTGTTTGACTACATTCGTCCATGGTTCAAAAGATATGCCTTCCATGCCTGCTCCCATGTTGATTTCAAGCTGGCAGAGCTGGGAAATGATGCGGGAATCTACGGAGCGGCAAGGCTTGTCCTATGATCCCGGAAGCACTCCTCGCAGAATTCCCGCAGGATCGATTAAAAAGAGATGAACCCTTAAGCCGCTACACCAGCTTTCGGACCGGGGGGCCTGCGGAGGCCTTTCTGGAGGTTGATTCCATCCCGATGCTCACAAGGGTTCTTGCGCTTCTTAAGGAAGAGCAGGTGCCCTTTTTCCTGTTGGGCAGAGGGACGAATCTGCTCATCTCCGATCATGGCTTTCCGGGCGTGGTATTAAAGCTGAGCGGGGATTTTGCGCATATCAGCGCAAAAGAAAATGTCCTTTGCTGCGGCGCGGCATGCACGCTCTCCGCGCTTTCCGCTTATGCCGCGGAGCACGCGCTCTCCGGCCTTGAATTTGCGTCGGGAATCCCGGGCAGTGTCGGCGGCGGGATCGTGATGAATGCGGGTGCCTACGGCGGAGAGCTCGGCGATGTGACCGCGGGCGTGCGCCTTCTTCAGGATGGAGAGATCAAACAGCTTTCCGGCGATGAAAGGAAATTCTCCTACCGGACAAGCCTGGCCAAAAAGGAAGGGCTGATCGTTTTGTCCGCGGAATTTTCCCTTTCCGGGGGGGATCCCGGCAGCATACGGCAGAAAATGGCAG
>CAMOOZ010000003.1 GCA_946621895.1 uncultured Lachnospiraceae bacterium
CAATTGCGGTTTGAGCTTGCTCAAACCCGCAATTATTCTGCGAGCGACGATATCCAAAACGAATTTATTTAATTCTTTTTGGATATAATGAGTGAATAAAGCAATTGCGGTCCCCGCATGCGGGAAACGGCGATTGTTCTGTGCGCGACGATATCCTGAAGGAAATATGGAACCGGAACTGTCTTGACAAGGAGTACCCGCTTGACCCGATCCCGCATCAAAACAGCATATTCAAAGGACAGCGGCATGGCACTCTTCGCGAATCTGCTGCTGATCATTGCTGCCGTCTGCTTCTGCGTGGTGCTGGGTGTGGGCTATTACAACTGCCGGACCCGGCAGGACTCCTATGATGCCCGGATAAGCGACCTGAACGCGCAGATCGCCGCGCAGAACCGGCGGACGAACGGGGTCGGAGGATAGGAAAAAATGACGCCAACGAAACAGTGTGTGGAAGAAATAGCGAAGGAGAAGCTGGGGCTGGTCTATCCCGGCGAGATCGTGTTCATGCCGGAGGATAAATAGTTGGAGGATGCAGGAGGGCTTTTCTCCCGCTTCAGGGCCTTTGTGGAAAAGCATTCCCTGATCGGCAGAGGAGATCAGATCACAGCAGGCGTATCGGGCGGTCCGGATTCGGTCTGCCTTCTTTTTTTGCTGCGGGAACTGCAGAACACGCTTCCCTTTTCCCTTCAGGTCCTCCATGTGAACCACATGCTCAGGCCATCCGCCGCTGAAGAAGCAAGTTATGTGGATAAGTTATGCAAACCAATGGCCATTCGGTGCATAACGGTGGATAAACCGGTGGAAAAACTTGCGGCGAAGTGGAAAATCTCGCTGGAGGAGGCAGGACGGCGAGTCCGCTATGAAGCCCTGCGGGCTGCCGCGGCGGGCTTCAGGAACGATCTGCCTGCTCCTTCTGCCGCCGAGGATGCATCCCGTGACACAGCGCTAAGAGAATACCCGCAGGCTCCCGTGCAGCCCGGAGAAACCCGGATTACTTTGCCGGATATCGCCGCTGCAGAAAGGAAAAACGCGCAAGGTCCCGCTCCGGTTGGCCGGAGCCTGATCGCCTGCGCGCACCATCTGGACGATCAGGCGGAAACCTTGCTTTTCCGTCTCTTTCGCGGCTCCGGTCCCATCGGGCTTGCCGGGATGCGTCCCCGGGACAGGGATGTGATCAGGCCCCTGCTCTTTGCCTCCAAACAGGAAATCCTCATCTGGCTTACGGCAAACGCCATTTCCTGGTACACGGACGAATCCAATGAAACCGACCATTTTACCAGAAACAGGATCCGCCGCCACATCCTTCCCGCCGCTGAAAAGCTCGTGAATGCATCTGCCTCCCGGCACACGGCCCAGGCTGCGGAAAAGCTTGGGCTGCTTTCCGATTATCTCCGCGCCCAGGCTGAGGAAGCGCTTTCAAAATGTATGGTTTTTTCTTCTTCCTCCTGTGTTTCCCTGTCCGTTCCTTCCTTCAGGCTCCTGCATCCAGCCCTCAGGCCCTATGTGCTGATGGCCGCGGCAGACCTGCTTTCCCCGGAAACGGAATCCCCTGCGGCCTCTTCACAGGTCCGTGATCTTTCCGCCTCTCCGGCAGCGGCTCCCGAATGCGGCGATGCGCCCGTCACCGGGAGAGCCTCCCGGGAGGGCGGATTTTCCGGACTGGGGGAAAGGCAGCTGAATGCGCTGGAGGGCCTCTTTTTTTCCTCCGGCGCAAAGGCCCTCGACCTGCCGGGGGACATGAAGGCCTGCCGGGAATTCGACCTGGTAAAGCTCTTTTTTCCTGCGCCGCCTCCTGCCGCTTTATCCCTTCCCGCCGTCTCCCTGCAGGACTGTCCGAATCCCTTTAAGACCCCCGGCGAGGTTCCGAAGAGCATCTACAAAAAGTATTTTGACTATGATAAAATAAACTCCGTTCCTGCGCTCCGCACGAGGGCCGCAGGAGACTATCTTTATGTGGAAACGGAGAAGCGCGACGGCACGCGGGGACTCGGAAAAAAAACGCTGAAAAAGCTGCTGATCGAGCAGAAGATCCCCGTTTCCGAGCGGGATAAGCTCCCCCTCCTCTGCGACGGCAGTCATGTGCTGTGGGTGATCGGCGGGCGGATCAGCGCTTATGCGAAGGTATCGGAAAGCACGACAAGGATCCTCGAGGCTTCGATCCCGGAGGACTATCCGCTCCCGGACAGGCGCCCTGCCGGTGTTTCCGATATTGATTGATGACACAGGGTGATCCGACAGCGCCCCGGTGTCCGGGGATCACTCTTTACACGATGATCATTTGGATATCCGAAAGCGGGGTTTACTGTAAAAAGGCTCCGCTTCGAAATGGAGGAACTCATGGAACAGATCAGTATCCTGATCGATGAAGAAACGGTGGATAAACGGATCAGGGAGCTCGGGGAACAGATCAGCAGGGACTATGCCGGCTGCCCGCAGCTCCATCTTGTCTGCGTGCTGAAGGGCGGGATCTTTTTCCTCTGTGAACTGGCCAAACGGATCACGCTGCCCGTGTCCCTGGACTTTATGAGCGTTTCCAGCTATGGCTCGGACACGAAATCCAGCGGCGTCGTCCGCATTGTAAAGGATCTGGACGAACCGATCAAAGACCTGGATGTGCTGGTAGTGGAGGATATCGTGGATTCAGGCAGGACCCTCTCCTATCTCCTGGAGCTCTTAAAGGACCGCCATCCGAAGAGCATAAGGCTCTGCACGCTGCTGGACAAGCCGGACAGAAGGGTGGTGGATGTAAAATCCGACTATACGGGCTTCGATATCCCCGATGAATTTGTCGTGGGCTACGGCCTGGACTTTGATCAGAAATACAGAAATCTGCCCTATATCGGTGTGCTGCACCAGGAATAGAAAAAGCGCCAGCTTTTTTCATATGTGGCTTGTGATGACGAGTCATGAGGGAAAATATGAACGACAATAAAAACGGGAGAGAACCCCGCGGCATCAACATTTATTTTCTTATCATCATTTTGCTGCTGGCCTTCACGGCCTGGATCGGCACCTTCCGTCCGAAGGAAAATTCCTATTCCGCCGGACAACTGGAAAAGGACCTGAAGGCCGGGCTCATCCTGGACGCCGTGATCACACCTAACGGCCAGGGAGACACCGGTTACGCGGATCTGACTCTTGCCGGCGGACTGACGCAGACGATCTACGCCACGGACATCAGTGCGCTGGAAACACAGTTAAAGGAGGCGGGGCTCGATCCCCTTGTCCGGGATATTCCACGGCAGAACTGGTTTTTAAGCGATGTACTGCCCATTCTGATCGTCCTGGTGGCGGTCGTGTTTTTCTTTGTTTTGATGAACAATCAGAATAACGGCGGCGCCAACTCGCGGATGATGAATTTCGGCCGTTCGCGGGCGAAGCTTGCCCAGCCCGAAGGAAAAAAGACCTTTGGGGATGTGGCGGGCTTAAAGGAGGAAAAGGACGATCTGGAGGAGATCGTGGACTTTCTGAAAAATCCCGCGAAATACACGGCGGTGGGCGCGAGGATCCCCAAGGGCGTGCTGCTGGAGGGGCCTCCCGGAACGGGAAAAACCCTGCTTGCCAAGGCCGTGGCCGGGGAGGCGGATGTGCCCTTCTTAAGCATTTCCGGTTCGGATTTCGTGGAAATGTTCGTGGGTGTCGGCGCCAGCCGCGTGCGCGACCTTTTTAATGAAGCGAAGCATCATTCCCCCTGCATCGTTTTCATTGACGAGATTGATGCCGTGGCCCGCAGAAGGGGCACGGGCATGGGCGGCGGTCATGACGAAAGAGAGCAGACCCTAAACCAGCTGCTGGTGGAAATGGACGGCTTCGGCGTGAACGAGGGGATCATCGTGATGGCGGCCACAAACCGCGTGGACATCCTTGACCCCGCGATCCTGCGGCCCGGGCGCTTTGATCGGAAGATCGCCGTTTCCAGACCGGATATCCGAGGCAGGGAGGAGATCCTGCAGGTTCACTCAAAGAATAAGCCGCTGGGCGATGATGTGAACCTCGAGGAGATCGCCCGCACCACGGCAGGCTTCACCGGGGCGGATCTGGAAAACCTGATGAACGAGGCCGCGATCTCCACCGCAAAGGAAAACCGCGGCTATCTGAAGCAGGAGGATATCAACAAGGCCCTGATCAAGACGGGTATCGGCTCGGAAAAGAAGAGCCGGATCATTTCGGAAAAGGAAAAGCGGATCACGGCCTACCACGAATCCGGCCACGCGATCCTCTTCCATCTGCTGCCGGATGTGGGGCCGGTCTATACGATCTCCATCATCCCCACCGGCGTTTCCGCCGCTGGCTATACGATGCCGCTGCCGGAGAAGGATGAAATGTTCCTGACGAGGAATAAGATGCTGCAGGAGGTCATGGTCTCGCTGGGCGGCAGGATCGCCGAGGAGCTGATCTACGGCTCGGAGGACATCACCACCGGCGCCTCCGGAGACATCAAGAAAGCCACGAAGATCATCCGCCGCATGATCACCCGCTACGGCATGAGCGAGCGCCTCGGGATCATCTCCTACGAGGACGATGAGGACGAGGTCTTCATCGGCCGTGATCTGGCCCATCAGCGTGCTCACAGCGATACGACGGCCGCTCAGATCGATGAGGAGATCAAGCGGATCATGGAGGGCTGCTACAATAAAGCCCGCGAGATCATCCAGGCAAACATGGATGTGCTGCATAAGAGCGCCGAGCTTCTGCTGGAAAAGGAAAAGCTGACCAGAGAGGAATTCGAGGCGCTGTTTGGCGGCGCTCCCGCGGAAAATTCCATCGAGGCCTGATCATATATGATACATGTGACTCATTTGTGAAAATTCCACCAAAAAAAACCGGGATTCCCCGGTTTTTTGATGAAATCTTTAGATTGTCAGTTTTTCCGCTGAGTGTTAGTATAATTGCCGTACCCCCCAATACATTTGTTATACCCCAAAGAAATACCTTCTCAAGAAAAAAGGCGCCGATGGCGCTTTTTTTCTTTTCACTTATTCTTTATTTTTCCCTGTTCTTTTTCTTTGCCTTCTCGGCTTCCCCTTCCTGCGGGTCATGCGTCTCAATAAAGGCGATAAAGTTATTTTATGATCCTCCTGATCGCCGAGATCCCGCGGTACTGCGCATTCGAAATCTTGATCCCGGTGCGCTCCGTGCTGGCATGAACGATCAGACCGTTGCCGATGTATAAGCCCACATGGCCGGGATAGCAGATGATGTCCCCAGGCTGGGCCTCCGCAAGGGAACCCACGGCCGTGCCGGCGCTGCGCTGGCCCGTGGAATTGCGAGGGATGGAATAGCCGAAATCCGCGTAGATCCGCCAGGTGAAGCCGGAGCAGTCCGCGCCGTTCGTGAGGCTCGTCCCGCCGGCCACATAAGGGTTGCCCACAAACTGGCAGCCGTAGGAGGCAATCTTCTTCCCCAGGTCAGAGCCTGAGGAGCTCTGAATTGCCTGCGCCGCTCTGCCTGAGGCTGCCGAAGCAGCCGGGTTATTCTGCTGCGCCTCCCGTCTTGCCGCGGCCTCTGCGGCGGCCCTGGCCTCCGCCTCCGCCTGCAGGCGCTTTCTCTCCTCCTCCTTCAGCCTTTTGATCTCCGCGTTTTCAGCGGCGATCTGCTGCTTGAACTGCGCGGCTCTCGCCTCCGCCTCCCTGATCTTATCCTCATAGGCATCGGACTCGGCCTTCAGCCTGTTCTTCACGGAGTTTAGCTCTCCCTGCTCCACCACTAGCTCCTGTTTGTCCGCCTGGAGGGAGGCCTCTGTTTCCTCAAGCGACTGCTTCTCCGCGTCTACCTGGTCTCTCAGCTCAGCAACGAGCTTCGTCGTTTCCTGATACTGCGTTAAGAGTCTTCTGTCATATTCATACAGCTGCTCGATGTATTCCGCCCGGGTCAGCATATCCCCGAAGGAGGCGGCTCCCATGAAGATATTCAGATAGCTGGAGTCTCCCCGCTCGTACATATACCGGATTCGGACCTTCATTGCCTCATATTCGGCCTTTTCCCTGTCCACAGCCTCAGCGTAGGCCTCTTTGGCCGCTTCCAGCTCCTCGGTCTTGATCACGATCTGGGCTTCCGTCTCCATGATCTGATCCTCCAGCAGGGAGATCCCGGTCATCAGGTTCACGAGCTCGGCGTTCACATCTGCCAGCTCCTCATCGATGATCGACTGCTCGTCCTCCAGATCGGAGATATCGCCCTGGACCGCGTCCAGCTGGCTCTGATGCTGACGCTGGGATTCCTGCAGCTCGCTGATCCTGTCCGCCCGGGCCTCGCTCTCGGGAAAGATGACAGCAAGACACAGAGCCGCCGCAAGGCAAAGCGCCAGTCTGTTTATCCCGCGGGGCTTCCTCAGATTTTCCTTCCTCAGAATTCGCAAGTCCCCACCGTCCTGGGATAAGGCAGCACATCCCGGATATTCGCCATGCCCGTCACATACATGACCATACGCTCAAAACCGAGGCCGAAGCCGCTGTGCACGGCGGTGCCGTACTTTCTCAGATCCGTGTAGAAGCTGTAGTCCTCCTCGGAGAGCCCCAGCTCTTTGATCCGGGCAAGCAGGAGGTCGAAATCCTCCTCTCTCTGGCTGCCGCCGAGGATCTCGCCAATGCCGGGAGCAAGGGAGTCCATCGCGGCCCCGGTTTTCCCATCCCCGTTCTGCTTCATGTAGAAGGCCTTGATCTCCTTCGGATAATCCGTCACGAACACG
>CAMOOZ010000004.1 GCA_946621895.1 uncultured Lachnospiraceae bacterium
ATGGGGATGAATCAGTTTGCCGTAAACACCAAAAACGCGCTGTTTCGTGATCTGGTCTCAGGCATTGTACTGGGGCTGCTTTCCGTGCCGCTTTCTCTGGCTTACGCCTATGTGGCCGGCCTGCCGGTGAGCTTCGGCCTTTACGGCGGCGCCGCCTCCATTCTGATCTTTTCCTTGCTTACCACCTCAAAGCGCTTTTTCTATGGCGTGGAGGCCGCCCCTGCCGCGATGACGGCCGCCATGCTCCCGGGGCTTGGCATCGCCGCCAGGGAGATCGAGGCCATTCAGCTGATCCCGATGATCACGCTGATGGCGGCGCTCTGGATCCTCCTTTTTTTCCTTTTAAAGGGCGGGCGTTTCGCGAAATTCATTTCGGAGCCCGTGATCTCCGGCTGCATCAGCGGGATCGCCTGTATCGTGATCCTCTCGGAGCTTCCGATGCTTTTTGGCGGCAGGCCGGCAAGCGGAAAGCTGCAGGTGCTGATCCCCCATCTGCTGCAGGAGTTAAGCCCCCCCTTCCATCCACTGTCCTTTATCCTCGGGGCGGCAACCTTCCTGCCGATCCTGTATTTCCGCCATCGCACCAGGATCAGCATGTCCGTGGTGGCGCTGCTTTCTTCGATGGTTTTGAGCTTTCTTTTCCATCCCGAGCGCTATGGCGTGGCTATGGTGGGCGCGCTTTCGGCGAATTTCCCTGGTTTTCCGGGAGTGGAGCTTCCCCTGGTCGCCCATCACTGGGAGGCCTTCCTGCTGGAAACCCTCGCGATCGCGCTGGTGATCACCAGTGAGACGATCGTTTCCACGCGGGTGAGCGCCTGGCATCATGATGAAAAGGTCGATGAGCAGCGGGAGCTTCTGGCCTACGGGTTAGCCAATCTGGCCGCGGCCTTCTGCGGGTGCTGTCCCGTATGCGGCAGCATGTCCCGGTCAAACAGAGCGCGTAAGAGGGGAGTTTCCTCTCAATGGAGCGGCCTTGTGGCCGGGATCGTTTTGATCCTGTTTACCTTGTTCGGCACGCCGCTGCTTGCATATCTTCCCGTCCCCGTGCTGATGGGGATCATGATCGGCTCTCTGATGACGATCCTGGAATTCCCCTTTGCCCTTCGTCTGTTCAAAACGGACAGGGTTGAGGCGGCGGTTTTTGCGGCAACCTTCATCGCCGAGCTTTTCGGCATGGCGGAGGGAGTGCTTGTGGGCGTCATCCTTTCCTTCGGCTCCATTGTCTATCGGACGGCCTACAGGCCGGGGCATTTTCTGGGGGTGATCGAGGGCAGGACAGGCTTTTTTGAACTGAAGCATACGCCGGAGGCCCGCCCTGTCAAAGGGACGCTTCTTTATCAGTTTAACGCGCCATTGTTTTATGCCTCCGTGGACGATTTTGAGCGGGATCTGGAGGGAGAGATCAGGGAGGACACCCGTCTGATCATCGTCACGGGGTTGACCAGTGTGGACCTTTTCGGCGCGGAATGGCTGGAGAAATACTTCCGCCAGCTGAAGGAAAAGGGCATTTCGCTTTATCTTGCAGGACACGCCAGTTTGGTGAATGAGCAGCTTATCGAATACGGGGCGGAGGAGCTTATCCATCAGGGCGTGGTCATCCAGCGCCTCACCGAGGCACTGAACATGGGGGGGATCAGCGAGCCGTATCCCCTGGAGGAAAGAAAAGGTGAGGTGCCTGCCGGGGATCCCTCCACGGAGCTGCATAACTGGACCTATGGAAGGCACAGGGAAAAAGGAAAGAGATAAAGAGTAAAACACGATGATCGGACTGGGAACGATAATCAACTGCGCCGCGGTGCTGGCCGGTGGCTTGGCAGGTCATTTTTCGGGTAAGCTTCTGCGGCAGGAACAGCAGGCCTCGCTGACGGTCGCCTGCGGGATCAGCGTCCTGTTTTCCGCGATACCGATATTTTTGCTGGAAGGGCTGGTCACGCTGCTTGCCCGGCTGATCTCTCCGGTGATGACGGCGTCTGCGATCGCTTTTCTTTCCCTGATCGGTTCGATCCTGATCTTCTGTGTGGGGGTGAACCTTGTATGGGGGAAAAAGGTGCGCGTGGCGAATATGCTGCCGTCTGTGGTGGTGGCTGTTGCCGCGGCATATATCCCCTGGACATAAGAACGGAGGCATTGCAATGAGATCCTTAACGCATGCATTGATCACTGTGCTGCTGGCCGCGCTGATGCTCTCGGCCGCGTTTGCGCTTTCGGGCTGCGTGGCCGGAAATGCGGTCCGGCTGCCCCAGGCCCCAGCCGCGGAGCAGGCTGCCGAGGAGCCGGCTGAGGCTGCAGAGCCTGCGGCCGAGCCGGAGGCGGGGAAGCCGGAGCGTGTGCCCGATCCGGGGGAAGGGGAGCCTGCGCCTGATCCGGAGGCAGAGCAGCAAAAGCCGGAAGGCGGGAATGCGCCTGCGGCACTGAGCCTTACAAAGCGCCTGTGCGGAAAATACAGCTATCATCCGGAGGGGGAGGAAGGCGTCTGCTATACGCTGAATGTGATCTCCTTCGGGGATAATCTTTATGCGCTGTGCGGAGAAGCGATGGATGAGGGAGAAGAGACGCTCTCGATCTACAGCTTCTGGGCGGCTGAGTTTCTTCCCTTTGATAAAGCAGATCTTAAGA
>CAMOOZ010000005.1 GCA_946621895.1 uncultured Lachnospiraceae bacterium
CTGATGCGTCCTCTCCGGATTCTCCAAAGATTTCCTGCAGCAGCTCCCCGCGCATGGCAAAGACCGCATCCTCCTGTTCCTCCAGTTTTTCTTCCCCGGCCCGGAGCGCCGCGTTTTGGGGATTTGCAGAAGAGCCCTCCGTATTTTCCGTATTTTCATCCCGCTTTTGGAGATTTCCCGCCATCTCCTCCAGCTCCAGATGATGCTTTTTCCTCCTGGCGGTCAATTCCATGCGCTTTGCATGGGTCAGCGCCAGCTGAAGCTCCTCCGCATCGCCGGCTTTTGCGGAAATTTTCCGTTTCAGCTCCAGCACCTTCCTTTTTGCCGATAATACCGCCTGTCCGGCGCTTAGCGGGGTTTTCGCCCGCTGAATTTTGGAAGCGATCTCTTTATAATTGTAGTTGACAGCCTCTTTTTCAGGATGCGCATCCTCCTCATCCTGCGTGCCGGAAAGCCCCGGCATGCCGGCTTTGTCCTCGTTTGGCATGACCGCAAAAGGATTTTCCTCCTGTGAACGGGTTTGCCGCAGGCTGCGGAGCATCCGCCGCATTTGCTGTGAAACAACAGGCTTTTCCAAAACAGCATCACCCTCGGGGAGGGAAGCTCTGTTTACACGCTTTCCGAAGGGGGAGGACGAAACCCGGCCGTCCGCCGCATCTGCGGATGCTTCTTTCCTGATAACGGAGCTGTTTCCGGGAAGATATGGTGAATGCGGGGCATATGTACGATATGTGGGTATGGCGATCAGTCCTGTCATCTCTTTCTACCTCCCTGTAGTGTGTCTGACATGCCATCCTCCATGATTGGCACAAAAAGAGATAAACCATGTTATCGTAAATATATTATCGGCTGTTTTGACATCGTTCTTTAGGGAGACAGAACGATCGTTACAGTTCAGCCCCGAGCCACGCACTTGCTGAGTGGATGCGGGCAATATATTCGGCTTGCAGGATTTGGCCGCCGCTGAAAGCGGGTCTCATCGCTAAAGGCGATAAGTGGAATGGCCAAATCCCTGTTCCGCCTGACTTGTCAAAACAGAGCGCACCTCTTAAAATAGAGCAGGATAAAGAAGGCATTTTCACAGGCAAATTCCATCCGGTTAAGGAGGACCAGGCGATGGCAAGGGAAGAACAGGCTGCTATGATGATCGCTCAGTATATGGATTTTTATCTGATCATCGAATGAAGTCCCTGCTGCGATCCTCCCTGCTTTTTCCCCTGCTCTGGCTTTTGCTGGCCCTTTGCTGGCTGCCGGCATATCTTGCCCTTTTCCCCGGCACCTTCGGCTATGACTCCTATGTGGAGCTCATGCAGTACGCCGGCGCTTTCCCTCTTTCCAATCATCATCCCGTCGCTCATGTTTTTCTTTTGGGGTGGACGCTTGATCTGGGGCACGCGCTTTTCGGAAGCTATAACGCAGGCATAGCGCTTTATACCGGGCTTCAGGGGCTTTTGCTGACCCTTGCCGAGGCGCTTTCCCTGTATTATCTTTTTCTGAAAAAAGTGCCCTTTTACCTGCTGATCCCGGGCTTCCTCTGGGCCGCCTTTAATCCCCTGCTTCCGATCCTTGGCTTTAATACGACAAAGGACATCCTGTTTGGCGCCTGCTTTCTCCTCTTTCAGCTGGCTTATGGAAACGCCCTTGTGGAAACGGGCGGGCTTCCCGGAAAGAAGGACAGCGTTTCCGAAAATGACGCCGGCATTGCTTCCGCGGTCTCCGGGCGGCAGAATATGAAGCTGCCCCCTCTGATCCTTCTCGGAATCTCCTCCTTTCTGCTTTGCCTCACCCGAAAGCAGGGCATCTATGTGCTGCTTGCCCTGCTTGTCATCACGCTTTTGCTGCATCTCCGGAGCCTGCGGAGGAAGCGCTCCTTTCTGCTGGCGATGCTTATCGGGGGCAGTGCCTTTTTCCTGTTGGAAAAGGCGCTGCTTTTCGGGCTGCAGATCCCGGACGGGGATCCCAGAGAGGCCTTGAGCCTTCCGATCCAGCAGCTGGCGGCCGTGACCAATGATCATTACCGGGGGATCGAGGAGAACCCGATCGATCCGGAGGACTTTGCGCTGGCGGAGCAGCTGATCCCGGAGGAATATCTGATCTGTTACGAAGAGGACACGGCGGATCCCGTCAAGGCGGGCTTTCAGACGGAGGGCTTTATGGAAGACCCGGGGAAGTACATCAGCCTTTATTTCCGGCTTTTTGCCTCCTCTCCCAGGCGCTTTTTCGAGGTCTTCTGCAGCATGAACCGGCCTTATTTTGATTTGAGCGCAAACCGTTTCCGGGGGCTGATGACGGAAAATCTGACGGATGAGGAAAACAGATGGGAAATCGGGCGGCAGAGCCTGCTGCCGGATTATGAACTATTTCTGGAGGACTATGCCGAAGACTCACCCGCTGCCCAGTGGACAGGCTCCATCATTCCCATCATCCTGACGCTTCTGCTGATCCTGGCCGGGATCCTTACCGGAAACAAGGCTGCGTTTCTCATAGCAATGCCCTGCACACTGTTTTTCGGGACGAACCTGCTGGGGCCCGTGGCGCTGGTGCGGTATTCCTATCCGCTTCTGCTCTCTGTGCCGCTGCTTTTCGGACTTCTCGGGAAAAGCCAGCTGGAGTTCTTTAAAAAATAAGTTCATCACATATCCCAGAACGGAATAAAGCTCTCCTTTGCCGTTTCCCCCTCCTGCATGTAGGCCTGCTCCACGCCAAGCTTCAGCGCGTAATCCAGCAGGCTGTCATATTCCCGCGGTGTGACCTTGCGCATAAGCTCCGGGAAGCCTGTCAGGTTTTCCACGATCGGCGTATATTGATTCATCAGGGAAAGCCAGATCCGGTTTCCATAGGTTTGAAACAGATATCGAACGATCAGCTTTGCCTCCAAAAGCCCGCCGGGGAGCAGCAGATGGCGCACCAGCACGCCCTTTTTCAGCATCCCGCGCTCATCAAAGCGGACAGACCCGGTCTGGCGGACCATTTCCGCGATCGCGGCCCTCGCCGTCTCCGGGTAATCCGACGCATTTGCATAACGGGCCGCTTTTTTCACGCTGAAAAATTTCAGATCAGGCAGGTAAACATCCACAAGGCCGTCGAGGCAGCTGAGCGCTTCCGGGTTTACATAAGATCCCGTATTCCAGACGAAGGGCAGCGGAAAGCCGGCGTTCTTTGCCTCCCGGATCGCGGCGGAAAGCACGGGGATATAGATGTCCCCCGTCACCAGATTGATATTGTTCGCGCCGTCGGAAAACAGCTCATCAAAGCGCTGTCTCAGTTCCCAGATGCCGCAGGGCCTGCCGGGAAGCCTCCTGGCGGCGTTCCCGCGCTTTTGTACGCCTGAGATCGCGTGATTCTGACAGAACACGCAGCCAAGGCTGCAGCCGGAAAAAAAGAGGGCCCCCGAGCCTTCCTTTCCGGAAATGCAGGGCTCCTCCCAGAAATGCAGCATGGCCTTGGCCAGAAGGGGTGTTTCTCCGGCAAGGCAGTAGCCTGGGCCCTTTTCTTCTGTGGCGGCAGCGGCATGGTTCCCGTTTGCGGCGCTTCTTTTCACATTACAGCGCCTGGGACAAAGCCTGCAGCCTTCAGGCATGCTCATCACCATTCTCCTTTTCCCGCAGACACTTCATGGCCGGGTTACTTAACGGCCCTGGAGCTTTCCCCGTTCCCGCAGGATCCTTTCCACCAGATCGATGCACTCAAACACCAGCGCATCGCAGTGGGTTTTTTTCTCTCCGCCCAGCTCCTTATTTCTCCTGAGCAGATCAGCACAGTCGAGCAGCCCTTCATGGTTTTCCCGAAGCGCCTGATAGTATTCTGACGGATCATCGATCCCAAAAAGCCCAAGCACAACGAGTCCTCCCGTGATCGCCCCACAGGCCGATGCTCTCTTCAGTCCTCCCCCGAAATTTGAGCAGATCCTCTCTGCCTGCTCCTCGGTGAGTCCGGCGTCCGCCGCAAAGGGCATGACCACGGACTGCCCGCAATTATAATGCGGCGATCGGGATGCCCTGAGTTCCTTCGCTCTTTCCAGATATTTGCTCAAAATGCCCTCCAGCACGGTCTGAACCGTTGAATCCGGGTTGAATGGTTCTTTGTCAGTATATTTTCAGTTATCCGGCGTCACACTGAAGGAAAGCCGATCCCTTCCTCCGGCCCTGCCGGGGAAAGCTCCGCCAGCATACCATATGCCATGAAGAAGGAAAGTATAAATCGTTGAGGCTTCCTTGCGCACATTCTTTTTTTCCGTTAAAATAGATTCCATGAGCAACGCCGGCAGAATCGCAAAAAAGCTGATGATCCCCCTCATCGCCATTGTGCTTTTCCTGATCTTTTTCCTGGACGACATCCTGATCCTCGGGGCAGTCTTTCACGGCGGAAGGGCAGGCGGCATCGTCGGCGCCTATATTCTTGTGATCCTGGCCTATATTGTGATCTTTCTGGCGTTTCCCGCGCTTCTCGGCGCGATATTCTCCGGCTATATGTTCATCCGGTCCATTCAGGAAAACGAAGACTCCACCTCAAAGGCCTTCGCGGTGATCGCGGGCTTCCAGCTCCTGCTGGTAGTCTTCTTTTCCGTCCTGTCGGGGTATCTGATCAGCGTGCTGGGCAGGTAGAAGCCCACCTGTCAATGAAGAATTAAGGCGAGGCTCAACCGACCAAACAAATTCCATTTATTTGGTCGGTTGGGTATATATATGATCTGCCAGTCAAAAGTCGCGGTCGGCCTTATCTGCGGCCATAATCCTCCCCGTCAAACACCTCCATCAGCCCCCGCCCCGCGGGAACCATCGGGAAAACCTTGTCGTCCTTATCAATATGACAGTCGATGAGCACCGGGCCCTTTGCGGATAGCGCCTTTTTCAGGATGTCCTCCGCATCCTCCCGCTTTTCCAAAGTATAGCCCTCAGCGCCCATAGCCCTGGCAACCGCCGCGTAATCCACCTGAGGGGAAAGCACGGTCTGGGAGAAGCGCTTTTCATAGAACATGTCCTGCCACTGTCTGACCATTCCCAGCACGCTGTTGTTGATCACAAGCTCGATCATGGGGATGTGCTCGTTTGCGGCGGTGATCAGCTCATTCATGTTCATCCGGAAGCATCCGTCCCCGGCGATATTGATCACGGTTTTTTCCGGACAGGCCGTTTTTGCGCCGATGGCGGCGCCAAGGCCATAGCCCATTGTGCCAAGGCCGCCGGAGGTGATCAGCTGCCTGCCGTGATGGTAAGTATAGTATTGCGCGGCCCACATCTGGTGCTGGCCGACATCGGTCACGATCAGCGCGTCATGATCTGTCAGCTTATCCAGAAGGCTGATCAGGTACGGAGCGTTCAGGCCCTCCTCCGGCACCTTCAGCGGATATTTTTCCTTCCATGCCGCCGTTTTTTCCCGCCATGCGGGATGACTTGCCTGTTCAAGCCTTTCGTTGATCCTGCTCAGCACCTCCTTCACATCTCCGATCAGGAAGCAGGCCGCCCGGATGTTCTTATGGATCTCCGCCGGGTCGATATCGATATGCAGGATCTTCGCCTTCGGCGCAAACTCCCCGGGATTGCCGATCACCCGGTCGGAAAAGCGGGCGCCAATGGCGATCAGCAGGTCGCAGTCGCTGATCGCGTAATTCGCGGCCTTTGTCCCGTGCATCCCGGCCATGCCGAGATAGGCCTCTCCGTCCCCGGGATAAACGCCCTTGCCCATCAGCGTGTCGCAGACGGGGGCATCCAAAAGTGCGGAGAGCCGGCGCACCTCTTCCTCCGCATGGGCGATGGAGGCGCCGCCGCCCACAAGGAGCAAGGGACGCTGCGCGGACTTCAGCAGCGAAAGCGCCTGCTCCGCATTCCGGAGCTGCTCATCCGGATTTACGCTCCCGTCGCGCAGGAGCGTTCCTCTTAACAATGCTCCTCTGCGATCAACGCCGGACGCGGCAGTGCCTGAATGCCCTGCTTCCGAAGCCGCATTTTCTCCATCAGCACCAAAAGAGCCTGCTCCCGAAGCAGACTTCTCTCCACCAACACCGGAAGAGCCTGCTCCCGGGACAGTGGCCTGCGCCGGCGCCTCTCCCTTCACCGACAGAGGCGTATATTCCGCGGTGGCCGCCGTCACATCCTTCGGCACATCGATCAGCACCGGCCCCGGCCTTCCGGAGGCGGCGATGGCAAAGGCCCTGCGGATCGTGTCCGCTAAAAGCGTGATATCCTTTACGATAAAGCCGTGCTTGGTGATCGGCATCGTGATCCCCGCGATGTCCACCTCCTGAAAGGAATCTTTCCCGAGAAGCGGCAGATTTACATTGCAGGTGATCGCCACGATCGGCACGGAATCCATATAGGCCGTGGCGATGCCCGTCACAAGATTCGTGGCGCCCGGCCCGCTGGTGGCAAAGCAGACCCCCACCTTTCCGCTGGCCCTGGCATAGCCGTCCGCCGCATGGGCAGCGCCCTGTTCATGGGAGGTCAGCACATGGCGGATCTCCTCCTGATGGCGGTACAGCTCGTCATAGACATTTAAGATC
>CAMOOZ010000006.1 GCA_946621895.1 uncultured Lachnospiraceae bacterium
CCGCATCAAAGGCAGCCCCTTCATACTCATGCCAGGGAATCGCCGGATCGGGGTCCGTCGGGTCCCAGCCCTTCAGATAGGACGGCGCGCCGGTAATACTGAAAAGCACGGGCTTTCCCAGCGGTGCCGGGCTGTCCGGATCCGAATAAAAGGTCACGGGCGTGCCGGTGGGACAGTTGTCATAGATCCACTTCGCATCGATCACCCGCAATCGGATGCAGCCCATGGAGGCTCTTGTCCCCAGCTTGTCATAATAGCTCCGTTTCATCGATGCGGGATTGCCGAAAGAGGTGCAGGGCACGGAGTGAAACAGCACGCCGCCTGTGATCCGGCAGCTGTACTGGCCCGAAGAATTATGAAAGAGCGCCTTCCAGCGATATTTTTCCTTCAGCGGATAGGTCCCGCCCCGGGGCGTATCCGTCCCGGTGGAACAGAGCATCGCCCTCACCGGCATATCGCCGATATAGGCCGTCACCACATTGGCCGAGATATTGACGGCCAGGCTATAGCCGCCTTCCGCCGGCTGGGCGTAAGCCTTCCCGGAAAAAAGCGAAAAACCGCACACAAAAACGCACAGAGCCACAAAGGCTCCCATGGCTCTTCCGGAAAAGGGCATACCCCTTTTCCCTGATGGAAATACACTCATGATCAACCACCCTTAAACGCTATGTTTACTCTTTATCCGCACACCCGAAGCAGCTCTTCCTCCGGCCCTCAGCACAGCCCTCGGAAAGCACTTCAGCCCGCTCGCACGGGCAAAACTATTTTAGCCAGAAACAGGGCAGATTTCAACCCCTGCCCTTTCCCTTCCGCATCATGAATCGGAGGATCAGCGCAAGGATGCACAAACCGGCGATTCCCGCGATGACATACAGATAAACCGGCGCTTTCCCCCCGGAAAGCACAAGGATCACCCCTTCGGTGTCCGATACCTCCGTCTTCAGATAGCTCTGCACCCGCTCCGTATCCAGGATGGTGATCTCGCCGTTATCCTGAAGCAGGCCAAGCGTATCCGCCCGCATATCCGGCGCCAGCACTCTGAGCTCCAGCCGGTCCCACCGGTTTTCCTTTTCATAGTCCAGCCGGTAGCGAAGGCCGGAAATGGTTTCATAGCCCCCCTTTTTCTCAGCAGGAGCCTCCAGCCTTTGCGCCGTTAAAGCGGAATCCGGATAAAAATCCGCGCCGAGAAAGGCGGCATGCATGCCCTCCTCCACCAGATCGGAGGCCAGCGTCGTGTTCCAGGCAGAATAAACGGCGTGAACCGTCAGATTGCGGTGAACATTCGTCAGGTCCACATCCTCCCAATCGGCATAATACCCCTCTCTGGGCGGGATCTCGGGAATATCCGCGTCGGAAACGCTGGTCCCGTAGTCGCAGATCAGCGTTTTTAAGACCGTTCCCCCGGAAACAAACCGGACAAGAAACCGGTAAAAGCTCCCGGGCGTTTTCTGATCAGCGATCAGGCTGTAATAATCGATGGCATCCGCCTGATCGATATAGGTCACATTGTTCACGGCGCCCTGGGACTCCGCCACATAGGTATTGCCGTATACCTGCCCGTCGGGATCCACCTCTCCGGCGATGGTTCCCGCCCTTGCGCCCTTGGTCGTCCCGGCTGATGCCATCGCCACATTGGAAAAAACATCCTTCCCAAAGCCCGTGATGCCGCCGGCATAATCCGCCGCGGCCACATTGCACAGGCTGTAGCAGCCCCTGACGCGGTATTTGGCAAAGCCCGCGATGCCGCCGGCATAATTTCCCTCAACAGCCGTGATATTCCCATAATTTTCACAGCGGATCATCGCGCCGAAATCCGCCCGGCCCACAATGCCCCCTGCGTAATCGTTCTTTGCGGAGATATCCGCATAATTCCTGTTTCCGATCAGCGAGGCTCGCACATCCTGCTCGAAATTCAGCGTCTTTTCGCCAACCTCATTGATCGTAAAGCCTGCATCATTGGAAAGATCGATGGCGATCCTCCCGATGACCCCGCCGCTGTTGATATCTCCCTCAATCTCTCCCTGATTGGTGCATTCAAGCACCCTTCCGGGCAGCGCCTCAGCTGAATCATCGTCCGAGATATCATAATAGATCTCATCATCCCGAAGCTTTTCTCTCAGCCTGTCCGTCCCGTCCTGCACCACCTGTCTGGCATTGCGGACATCCTCCCTGACCCGGTGCAGAGAATCACGCACCTGCGCCTTATTCTCATCCAGCTCATCCAGCGTGCCGGAAATGGAATCATGCAGGTCATCGTTCATCGCGGTGAGGGTTTCATCCGTTTCATCGACATCCTCCCTGAGCGACTCCTTCTGCGTGTTCAGGAATTCCCTCAGCTTTTTCCCCCGTTTGCGCAGATCCTCAAGGCGGCTTTTCAGCTTAGTGACCTCACTGGAGCTCCCCTCCATGATGTTCAGCATTTCATCCAGGCTGCCGTCCATCGTATTTAAGACACCGCCCAGCTCATCCTTCAGCTTTTCCCTGACTTCTCCCTCTACGCCGGTCACCCTGCCGGTCTCCGGATCATAAGTGATCCCGTGTTTTTTCAGCTCCTCCGCGACTGCCTGCTCCAGTTCCTCCTTCGAAGGGCTCATGCCCATCGCGTCCATGGCGGCAATGATCCCGCTTCTGACCCCTTCGATCTGATCGTGCAGCGCCTCCGTAAGATGTGCCGGATCCAGCTGGTCGTCCAGCGCCATTTCCAGCGCGGTGAGGCTTGTCAGCGCCCCCTTCAGCCTTCTTCCCTCACCCACGATCTCATCCAGCCGCAGATCCGTATCGATCTTGTCGATCTTTTTCTGGATCTCGTCCAGCTGATAGTCCGTCTCCAGATCGATCAGGCGGCCTTTCTCACGGTAGTAATCCTTGTATTCCCGAAGCTGCGTGCGCAGCTCCTCGATATCGGAGCGGACATCATGGCTTCCCGCTGTCAGCTCGTCATCCAGCAGGTCAGCGTAGGCCTGGAGCGTGTCCACCGCGCCGGAGAGCGTATCCAGCTGCTTTTCCAGCAGGATCACCGCATCATCCTCATAATTGATAAAGGTATAGGGAGAAAAAATGCCGGCGATCCCGCCCACATCCTTTCGTCCGTAGATCGTCGCGCCGTTGGCGCAGCCGGAAAGAAAGCCCTTCTGCATCCCGCAGATGCCGCCGACCCCGTAGCCCATATGGGGATAGCCGACCGGCTCCGCATTGGCGCAGTTTTCGATCCGCCCGGCCTCATCGTTCAGTCCGGCGATCCCGCCCACATTCTCGATCCTGGCCATATCCTGCAGATATTTCGAAAAATCGATCGCTCTTTCCGCATTCATTTCCTCCGTGGGGATCGTTTCGGAGGTGGCATTGATCCTGCCCCTGTTGGAGGAATCCTGCAGCAGGCCCTTATTGATGCCGCAGATCCCGCCCAGATTTTTCGTGCCGGTGATCATTGCATAGCTGATGGATCTGGTCACCTGGCCGGCCTCCTCATTCACGCCGCAGATCCCGCCCAGCGTGTTCCTGCCCCTTATCCTCCCGGAAAAGGAGCAGTTATCGATCCAGCCCTTGTTGGTCCCGGCGATCCCGCCCACGGTCAGCATTTCGCCCTCCGGCGTAAATTCCCCCTTCACATTCAGGTCTCTGATCACACCCGTCTCGCCGATGAAGCGGAAAAGCCCCAGATCGGAGCCCTCCGCCGCATAGGAAAGCCCTGAGATCGTATGCTTCTGCCCGTTGAAGCTGCCGGAAAAAACGGGAATGGGGGAAAACTCCCGTCCCGTGAAATCCAGATCCGCATCCAGGACAAAGCTTTTCCCGATCGTGTATTCTTCTCCCGTGCCGTTTAGCGCAAGCTCCTCCAGCTCCTCGCAGGTGCTGATATGGATCTCTCCAAACGCAGCCGTTTCCGTCTGCAGCTCCTCCGCCTGCAGGGGAGCGCAGGCGGCAATAAGAAGCAGCGCGGAAAGCAGCAGCGCCGGTAATCGCCTACTCCTCATGCCCGGCCTCCATTTCTCTTTCCGCCTCCACGGCTCTTAAGGCCTCTGAGGCTGCCGCGTCTTTGCTCTCCTTTAAGCGCCTTTCCTGTCTGCGCTTCTTTTCCGTGCGCATTGCCCTTCTTTCCTCGATCGCTTTAATCCGGTCATCCGCGCCCACGGCAAAGCTGGAAAGCTCGATCACAAAGTCGAAGATATAGAGCAGCGCGGGAAGCACCGCCATGACCATCAGGCTTGAGATCAGCACCCCGCTGCAGAGCGTGGTGCCCAGATAGGCAATGGCGCCGTTCGATGTGGTCCTTCCGATCACATAACCGGATGCCGCCATGATCGTCCCGGAGGTGATCACCGTGGGGAAGGCGCCGTTCAGGCTTTCCACAATGACCGTTTTCAGGAATTTCCTGTCCTTTTCCCCTTTTTCATAGGCATTCCCGCGCCGCTCCAGATAACGGCTGGTCACCACGATGGCATAATCGATCGTGGCGCCCATCTGAATGGAGGAAACGATCAGATAGCACAGAAAGAACATGGGCTTCTGCGTCAGTGTGGGAACAGAGAAATTCACCCAGATGCTTCCCTGGATCGTCAGCACCAGCAGAAAGGGCAAGGAGGCCGACTGAAAGGTAAAAAGCAGGATGATCCCCACCAGCAGGGCGCTCGTCACGCTGATAATGACATTATCCGTCAGGAAGGATTTGCTCAGATCATAATCACTGGTCGAATCTCCCACCACATAGACCTCGTCATAATAGTGAAGGGCAATATCCCTGACCCGGTCAACGGCCTTAAAGGTCTCCTCTCCTTCCAGCGGGAGATGCCAGGTAAAGACCAGTCTAGCATACCGGTCTCCCTCCAGCTGCTTCCTCGCATCCGTGATGTCCTTATGCAGATCCTCGATATCCTCGCTGGTCTCAGTGGAAAGCTCGAGTCCTCCGTTTTCCTTCTGGTCATAAATAAAATCGATCATATCGATCAGCGGCACCTTATAGCTGTCTATGCTGGAAAGGAAGGCGCCGAACTGCTCGTTTCTCCAGGCATAAAAGCGGTAGAGGAGCTTTGCCACATCCACATCCACATCCGCCACCTCGGCCAGCTCCCTCGGGCTTAAGGAATCCGTCAGCACATATTCGCCGTCATCCCCCACCTCCACATTGGCCAGTCCCAGCGTCTGCTCCACGCCCTCCACCTGATCCAGGTCGGATAAGAGCATGCCCTCCTTCTGATAGTCACCCCTGGGCACTACCACGGCCATCGTATTGGTCAGCTCAAAGTACTTTTCGATCTCCCGCTTTGCGGTCAGATACTCATTGAGCCTTTCCGCCTCAATGGAATTCATATCGTAGATATAGGGGCACTGGTTGGAAAGATAAACAGCCCCGGGGATCAGCAGGAAAAAGGCAGCCAGGATCACATATCTCAGCTTGATGACGAGCCATCCCCAGGCCGAGATATCCGGCACAAAGCTCTTATGCCTGGTCTTCTCGATCCCTTTTTCAAACATGATGATCAGCGCCGGCATAAAAACAAAGACAGCCAGCATACTGAGCAAAATAGCCTTTAACAGCACCCTGCCCAGATCCATCCCGATCCCGAAATGCATTGTCATCAGCGCCACCATCCCGGCCATGGTGGTCAGGGAGCTGGAGGCGATCTCCGGAATTGCTTTGGATAAGGCAAGGATCAGCGCATCTCTGGATTCCAGATGCTCCTTCTCCTCCATATACCGGTGAAACAGAATGATCGCG
>CAMOOZ010000007.1 GCA_946621895.1 uncultured Lachnospiraceae bacterium
GGCGATCCTGCAGACGGTGGAGCTGAAGGCCTACGACAGGCTGACCATTGGAAAGACAGAGCTGATGTTTGTGCCCCTGTGCGGTGAGAAATTCGAATGGGAAAACGAGGGTCAGGCTTAAAAAAGGAAAAAACGATCCCGATCACGGAAGTCCGGGAGGAAAAGGTCTATTACGAGCGCACGCTGGATCTGACGATGGAGCTGGAGTATAAGATCGACCTCCCGGAGGCCTGCGGGATGGACGCCGCGAAGGTACACGGCATCGGCGCCAGGGAAAATCAGGAGGATTCCTTCGGCATTTCTCAGATTTCGGAAGAGATCTGGGAGGAGCGGGGCGTTCTTTTTGTGCTGGCGGACGGCATGGGGGGCATGGAGGGCGGAGAAAAGGCCAGCATGGCCGGCGTCATTTCCTGCCTGAGCCGTTTTGAACGGGAGTCTCCCGCGCCGGGCTCCGGCTGGATGGAGGACATGGCCCTCGAGGCAAATGAGGATGTCAGAGAGGCGCTCGGCGAGCTGGCAGACATGGGCGGGAGCACGCTGGTGGCCGTCCGGATCATGGGTAATCTGATGGAATGGTGCACCGTCGGGGACAGCCACCTCTATCTCTTCCGGGACGGCAGGCTGATCCAGCTGAATAAGGATCATATCTATGCGGCAGCGCTGCAGGAGCTTGTGCAGGCAGGAAAGATCAGTGAACAGGATGCCCTGAACCATCCCCAGCGGAAGGCGCTGACCAGCTATCTGGGACTGGCGGATCTGCATGAGATCGACGGCTCCCCCGCGCCCATCACGCTGATGAAGGGGGACTGGGTGCTCTTAATGTCCGACGGCATCTTCGGTACGCTGGCGGAATCGGAGATCATTGACACGCTGCATGCAACTGCGGGCTGGGCGGCAAAGACCATGGGATTGCAGATCGAGAAGAGAAGAAAACCGGGACAGGACAACTATACCGGGATCCTGATCAATATCCGATGACTTCGAAACCACGAAGCCATGCGTTGCCTTTTTCATACATGGCTTGTGACAGCAAGTAATGAGGGGAAAAAATATGAGCAAGGGAAGATGGAGTGCGGGGCTGTCGCTTCTTTTTGCGGCGGCAGCGGCTTTTTTTATTTTTACAGGGGGAAGAGCCTATGCGGCGGAGGTGATCTGCCAGCCGGAAAAGGGCGAGATCACGGAGGATGCCTATGTGCTCACCCTCACTCCCGAGGAGTTTTTTCTGCCGGTGGCGGAGGAAAGCAGCGCTACGCTGGATGGTCAGAAATGCGGGATCAATTCCGTGTCCTCCGCTTCCCATGAAGCAGTGGGAGTGACCTATGATGCGCTGGTGGATATCTCCGGCTCCATGCGTTATGACAATATCATGGAGAAAGTAAAGGAGGTACTCAGGCAGTTTTCCGCCGGAATGAAGGAGGGGGATCTGTTCAGGGTCACGAAAATGGGCAATGAGCGGAGCTCAGCAGGCTTCCTTACCGATCCGTCTCTGGTAAATGCGGAGATCGATGCGCTGGAGAGCATCCCGAATGAGGATACGAATCTCTATAAAAGCCTTGTGGAGGAGCTGGACGAGCTGAAGCGGGAGAATACCAACTGGAAAAAGCTGCTGCTTGTCCTCTCCGACGGAAAGGACGATCAGAAGACCGGGATCACGAAGGAGGAGGCCGATCAGGCGGTGCAGGAATCCTGGATCCCCGTGTTCACCGTGGCCACGCTGAGAAACAGCCATACAGCGGAAAATGAGGAAGATGCGAAGATCCTGGGAAGCTTTGCCAGGCTTTCCCATCATGGGGCGCATTTTGCGCCGGAGCTGGAGGACGGCGAATATGCCGATGTCTATGGAAGGGTGATGGAGAGTCTGGACAGACAGTTTATTGTCTCGCTGGATTTCGGAAAGGTGATGACGAGGAACACGGAGCTGCAGCTTGCGCTTTCCCTTTCTGACGGAGAGACGACTGCCGAGGTGCAGGAGCTTCTGCAGACCGCAGAGGTCGAGCCGCTGCTGGGCCTGGTTTACGAGGATGAACCGGAAAAGCCCGAAGGAGAGCAGGCAGAAGCCTCCCCGGAGAGCGATCTCCCTGCCGAGGCCGGCGAGGCAGCCGCGGAAGAAACGGCGCCCGCCGCGGAGGGCGGCCTGATCGAGGAGCTCAAAGCGAATCCTCTCCTCATGTGGGGGATCATCGGAGCGGCGGTGCTGATCCCTGTGATCGTGGTGATCCTGATCATCGTGCTCGTCCGAAGAAGGAAAAAGCAGATCCCGGAGCAGGAAGAGGATCAGCGGACGCTGCAGCCTGTGGAAAACGGGATCCCCGCCGAGAATGCGGTCACGCTGACGCTGACCAGGGCGGACACGGGAGAAGCTTATTCCGTTACCTTTGGCAGCGCTGCAGTGATGGGAAGAGGACTGCAGTGTGATATCTCCATCCCCCATGACGGCGCGCTTTCCGAGAGGCACTGCACCTTCCGGGTGACGGCCAGCGCCATCAGCGTGGCAGACATGGATTCCACCAACGGGACCTATCTGAACGGGCTCCCGGTGGGGACGGGACAGACCATGTCGCAGGGCGATACGCTGCTTGCAGGCTCTGCGGAATATACGGTCAGCTGGAAACAGTGAGGTGTATATGAATATCGAACGCCTTTGTACCCATTGTATGACGGAGTCGGACACTCCCGCGGGAGGCAGATGTCCGGTCTGCGGGCGTCCCATGCATACGGAGCCCCAGCTCACGCATCAGTTAAAGCCCCTGACGATCCTGCAGGGGAAATATCTGGTGGGCGATGTGCTGGGCGAGGGAGGCTTTGGCATCACCTATATCGGCATGGACATGCAGCTGGAGATGAAGGTGGCCATCAAGGAGTTTTATCCCAATGGCTATGCCTCCAGGGAGTCCATGAACACGAGCGCCCTGACGATCTATTCCGGCCAGAGCGAGAAGGTGGTGCTGAAATGGAGAGAGAATTTCCTCCGGGAGGCCAGGACCCTGGCCAGAGTAAATAATCTCTCCGGTGTTGTGGGCGTCCGGGAATTCTTCCAGGAAAACAATACGGCCTATATCATCATGGACTATGTGGAGGGGCAGACCCTGAAGGATTACGCGAAGGCGAACGGCGGCCGGATCCAGGCCTCCTTCCTGCTTCCCGCGATCGAGCCGGTGATCACTTCTTTGCAGAAGGTGCATGAGCAGGGCCTGATCCACAGGGATATCAGCCCGGATAATATCATGCTGGGGCCGGACGGCTCCATGAAGCTGCTGGACTTCGGCGCGGCCAGGGACTTCCAGGGAGGGGGCGAGAGGAGCCTCTCCGTGATGCTGAAGCCGGGCTATGCGCCCGCGGAGCAGTACAGCAGCGGTGGGGATCAGGGCCCCTGGACGGATGTCTATGCGATGGCCGGGACGATCTATAAATGCCTGACCGGCGTTACGCCGCCCGAAGCCATGGACAGGCTCAGGACAGATGAGCTCGTTCCTCCCAATCGCGCGGGTGCGGGACTTAACCCCGCCCAGGAGCAGGCGCTGCTGAGGGCGCTTGCCGTATATAAGGAAAACCGCAGCCAGTCCATGGATGAGCTGCATCAGGGACTGTACGGCGCCGGGATCCCGGGCGCCAGAACGATACAGCCTCCGGTGAATCCGGTGAATCCCGTGAATGCGGGCGGGCAGGAAAAAACCATCGGCATGAACGAGGGGACCGTGCCGGGTCCCGACCCCCGGCAGACTGCCTGGGGGACGGGGGGCAGCCAGGGGATGACCCAGCCGGCAGGCCAGTATGTTGACCCGGTGACAGGCCAGACGGTAAACCCGTACGTCGACCCGGTGACGGGTCAGCCGGTGAACCCGTATGTCGATCCGGTAACGGGTCAGCCGATCACTCCTCCGCCGCCGCCAAAGCGTGGGATGAGCGTCGGCGCGAAGGTGGGCATCGGCCTTGGGATCGCCTGCGCCGTGCTCGCCGTGGGCGGATTGTCCATGTTCTTTTTCCTGCGGGGCAGGCTTCAGTCCGCGCTGGGCGGCTCCTCTGCCCAGTCCTCCGCCTCTGCGTATGCCAGCGAGGATAATCTTGAGATCGAAACGGAGGACAGCGCCGGACAGTCCTCAGGCTTTGCGCCTTCCGGCGGAACCGGTGGGTATTCCTTTAATGATCCGGACTTTTACGAGGAGGATGAGGAGCTTGAAGAGGAGGATTCCGATGTCGGGACATATCCGTATACGCCGGAGGGGGCGCTTCAGGCCTTCAGCGATTATTACGAATATGAAAAGCAGGAATACGAAGTGGACCTTCGTATCGCGATGGTGAGGATCGACAGCGATTCCGTTCCGGAGGCGGTGATCAGGGGTAAGGATAGCTGGGTGGAGCTGGTATATCTTACGCCGTCCGGCGAGCTCATGAGCATTGATTCTTACGGAAAGAATAATGTTTTCTGCTATGATCCCGGCAGAGGAAAATTTATGATGAACTCCTACGATATGCTGGAGGAGGGCGGGATATCCAGGGATTCCTACAGCTTCGGCACCGTAAATGGCGGCAGTGCCTGGGTGGATGATCTCTATTTTGCGGAGAGAGAGGAATATGAGGGAGCAAATCCTCATATGGGATGCTTTTTGAATGAACAGCGGATGGGCCAGTTTCAGTGGATCAGCGATATGCAGTCCAAATACTATATCAGGGAAAGAGTCGAGGATTATGTTCTGCTTTCCGGTTTTACCGATTCGGCCCAGGCTGCCTATGACGCGGCGGACAGCCATCTTTCGGACGGCGACGCGAAGGATCCCATGCATTACACCCATTATTTCCTGCCCTACGCAAAGAACTGCTATCTGACCTGGGATGATCTGGAGGGGCTTGACCAGCAGCAGGAAAGACTGGCCAGAAATGAGCTCTATGCCAGACACGGGATGCATTTTCAGAGCGAGGATCTGCGGAATCATTTTAACAGTGAGGTCTGCAGCGTCTGGTATGAGGATGAGGGCCTGGACGCGAATCAGGCAATGAGCAGATTTAATGAAGTCGAACGGGCGAATATGGACCTGATAACGCTGTTCAGAGATGCCAGAGGCTATTGATCGGGAAACGATCACAGTTGCTGACCGGGGCGTTTCCCGGGGTGAAGAGGAGGCCGGATGCTCAAGGTAAGCGGATATTCGGATAAAGGCGGCAGGGAGTATAACGAGGACAACTGTGCCGCGATCAAACGGGGCAGGATGTTCGTAGCTGTGCTCGCGGACGGACTGGGGGGCCATGGCGGCGGGGATATCGCCTCCCGCACCGCGGTGGAGCTGGTGAGAGACGGAATGGATGATCTTTCCGGACATCCGGAGCAGGCGAAGGAGATCCTGACGCAGTGGTTTTCGGATGCGAATGAGGAGATCCTGCGCCGCCAGACCGGCGCGCAGCAGATGAAGACCACGCTGACCATGCTCTATATCGATGAACAGGCGCATGCCTGCGCCGGCGCCCATCTGGGCGACAGCCGGATCTATCATTTTGTCAACGGAAGATATGTGTACTGCACCTTCGACCATTCCGTTTCCCGGATGGCCGTGCTCTCCGGCGAGATCACGATGGACGAGATCCGTCACCACCAGGACAGAAACAGACTGCTCAAGGTGGTGGGCATGGAGGAGGCCTTTTCTCCGGAATGGGATCAGTTTGAGGTGAACGATAACGCCGCCCATGCCTTTCTGCTCTGTTCCGACGGCTTCTGGGAATATGTGACGGAGCAGGAGATGGAGGGAGAGCTCTTCAACTCCAAAACGCCCGAGGAATGGATCAACCGGATGCGTGAGATCCTGGAAAGCAGGGCGGCGGAAAAGGGAAAGCATAATCACGATAACAATTCCGCGGTGGCGGTGTGGTATAAGGGATAAGGTGTATTATGGATTTCAATAAGCTTTGCACGCATTGCATGAGAGAATCAGACACGCAAAAGGGGCAGCCCTGCCCCCACTGCGGCCATCCCTATCAGCCCGATGTAGAGCTGCAGCATCAGCTCAGGCCCTTTACGGTGCTGAAGGGGAAATATCTGGTGGGCGATGTGCTGGGCGAGGGCGGCTTCGGCATCACCTATATCGGGCTGGATATGGAGCTGGAGTTCCGCGTGGCGATCAAGGAATTTTATCCCAATGGCTACGCCTCCAGAGAATCCGCGAATACCACGGAGCTGACGATCTATGCGGGTCAGAATGAGCAGACCGTGATGAAATGGCGGGACAATTTTCTGAAGGAGGCCAGAAGCCTCGCGAAGGTGGCCAATCTTTCCGGCGTGGTGGGCGTAAGGGAGTTTTTCCAGGAAAACAACACAGCCTACATCATCATGGATTATCTGGAGGGCCAGACCCTGAAGGACTATGCCCGCACGACGGGCGGCAGGATCCCGGCCTCCTTCCTGCTGCCGGCGATGGAGCCCGTGATCCTGTCTCTTGCCGAGGTGCATAAGCAGGGCCTGATCCACCGCGACATCAGCCCGGACAACATTATGATGGCGCCGGACGGCTCCATGAAGCTTTTGGATTTCGGCGCCGCCCGTGATTTTACCGCGGAAGGAGAAAAGAGCCTTTCCGTGATGCTGAAGCCCGGCTACGCGCCGGAGGAGCAGTACCGCAGAAAAGGAGACCAGGGTCCCTGGTCTGATGTCTACGCAATGGCGGGGACCATCTATAAATGCCTGACGGGGACGACACCGCCGGAATCCATGGAAAGGCTGCGGAATGACACGCTTGTGCCGCCGAATCAGCTGGGAGCGGGTCTTTCCCCTGCCCAGGAGCAGGCGCTGCTGAAGGGCCTGGCCGTTTTCGCGGAAAACCGTTACCGCAGCATGGGAGAATTCCATCGGGATCTTTATCAGGCGGCAACGATCTCACCTGTGCCGGATTCCCGCACCGTAAGCCTCCAGGGCGTGGAGAAGACCGTGGCCTTCGTGCAGGACGCGAACGCCGCAGGACAGTTTACCCAGGGGCCGAACACGGGAGCACCGTTCCCGCAGGGGCCGAACACGGGAGTGCCGTTCACGCAGGGGCCGAATACGGGAGCGCCGTATACGCAGGGGCCGAATACGACAGCGCCGTACACGCAGGGGCCGTACACGCAGGCTCCCCCGATGCCTCAGCCGAAGAAATCCTCCGCCGCGCTCTGGATCGTGCTGGGCGTGGTGGGCGTCGTCGTGATCGGGATCGGCGTTGGAGGCTTTCTGTTCTATCAGAATATCCGGCGTCAGACCACCGAGGCCCTGACTGCCGCGGAGGAGGCGGTCCTGGACTTCGGGGCCGAAATGGAAGAGGCTGCGGAGGAATGGGAGGATGTGCAGCCTGAAGAGAGCGAGGGCGGCTCTTTGGCGGAAGAGGCCGCAGAACCCTCCTCTTCGGGGTCCTATTCCTCCTGGGGCGGACGCGATCAGTTTGAGGGGCTGATGATGGACGCGGCGGCCATGGAGCAGAGCGGGGATTTCGGCGAGGCCAGGGACGCGCTGGCGGATGCCGCGCAGCTGGCGGCGGATGCCGGTCTGCTGGAGGCGGTGCAGGACGATGTGAAAAGCGGCTATCAGAGCTATACGGAGAGCGTAAAGAATTATATCAACAACAGTCTGCTGATCCAGCAGTTTAACGCGACGATCTTTCTGGAGATCCGGAATCAGGTGGAGAGGGCGGACAAGCTGGCGGATAAGCTGAAGGAGATGGGCTATACACTCCGGAAGGATGAGGATCTTGAGGAGCTTTCGATCAAACAGGGAAGGGATAAGATGATCTCCATGTTTGACAATGAAGCCCGTGCCTCCGTCTATTCCCGCACCACGGTATGGGAGCTGATGAAGGGCCTCGGTGATGATGAGGGAAATTATCTCGGCGGAAGCACAGACCTGGATGATCCGTTAAGGCGCCGTTATGCCTATGCCTATGCGGGGCATCTCCACTCCGAGCTGGAAAAAGGAAATACGGATCAGATGTATGTGATCGCCCATCTGGAAAATACGGACTATAATCCGATCCTCTTAAAGCTTTTATCGGATAAAGGGGATTCTTCGGCCTCCGAGCTGGTGGGCTATTTTGTAAACGATATCATGCGGGGCAATCAGCACGCCTCGGATTTTACCAACGCGAGGCTGGACCGTTTCGGGGATTACTGGTATTTCAACAATCCCAATGAGCTGGATCAGGAAAACTGCTGCACACCGGCAAACAGAGAGGATTTTATCAACATGGGGAGGGGTGAGTATCGATGAGAAAAAGCCTGTCCGTGCTTAAGGCATGGCGCCGGTTATGCGCCGGAGCGCTGATCAGGAACCGGATGGAAAAAGCCTTTGCGCACCTTGCCGAAAAAACCACGGGAGCTGTTTGTTTCGCCAAAGGATCGGATAAGGTTATTTCGCGGCGGTTCCTCAGGATCGGGATGATGGCAGCGGGGCTGATCACGGGGATCGCCTTTGCAGGTGCCGCTCTTCCCGCAAAGGCAAGGGAGATCCTGCCGCAGCAGAATCCCTACAGCGCCTTTCTGGTGCCCACGCAGCTCACTTTTTTTGAGGGCCGTTTTTTCCTGACCGACTGCTATCACGACCGGGTGCTCATCGCAAGGGAGGCCGGCACGCCCCCCCGCCAGTGGCAGGCAATGGACGCGGCCTTTGACGATCCTCATGCGGTCGCCTTTGACGGGCAGATCTATCTGGTGGTGGACACGGAACACAACAGCGTCGTGACCTACAGGCGCAGGGGCGAGGTCTTTGAGGAGCTGCAGCGGATCGGCGGTGTGGGCACAAGGCCCCATTATGTGGTCTGGCAGGACGGCATCTTCTATGTCTGGAGCTCGATGACCGGCGAGATGTATCTTTTTGCCAGGGATGAGCTCCCCGGATCCTTTCAGATCCATCTGCAGGAGGTGAAGGCGCTGCCGAACCTCCTGGGCAGCTATGTCCGCTCCTTCCTGATCGAGGATGACAGGATCTATCTGCCCTGCGTGAATTTAAAATGCATCTGCGCGGTGGATAAGGAGAGCTTTGCGCTGAAGGAGGTTTATCCCGTCCCGGATGAGGTGGCAGGGATCGTGCAGATCGTAAAGATCGAAGACATGTATTATATCACCGTGTCCACGGACAGCCTGGGCGATCATGCAAAGGCCTGCTTCATCCGCACGCCGTCGCTTGCCGCGCTGTCCGATCCGCAGACCGGCTATGAGGTGATCACCGGCCAGGTGGGCGGCGTGCCCTATTACCTGACCAATATCGGAAACTCCTGGTACGGACCCGTGCCCAGAGGGGACGGGAGATCCACGATCCTGCGGTTTGATGTGTTCATGCATAAGATCTTTAATGTGAAAGAATACACCTTTTGAAGAAAAAAAAGAATAAAACACTGCTGATCGTCCTGTTGATCGTCTGCGCCGTTTTGTGTACGGCGGTGATCGGGGTTCTGGGATTTGCGCTGCTTTCGGATCTGCGGGAGAGGCCTGCCGAAATCCCGGCATCTGAGCCGGAAGGCATTCCGTCGATCGAAATGCTGCCGGAGGAGACTGCGGAGGAGGGAGCGCCGGCGGAGGAGCCGCCTTCCCTGCCGCCGCCGGAGGAGCCCGCCGGACCGTCAGAGGAGATCCTGGAAACGGAGGAGGAGATTGCCGCCTACTGGGACGAAAAGAACTATCCGCCTCCGGAATACGCGTTTACGACGGAGGAATTATCCCTTAAGCTTCCGGGCATCTCCAGAAGCTACCGGATCGCCTGGGTCAGCGATCTGCATATGATCACGGATCACGAGCCCGGGGAAGGCGTCATCGCGGAGCAGCTGAGAGCCGTGCAGAATCGTTATGAGGAGCTGCCCGTGACCGCGGATGGGAAGGTGCATGCAGAGGAGCTCTGGGACGAGGTGGTGGCCTTTCTGAATTACGGGCGCTTCGATGCGGTGATCTTCGGGGGGGATATGATCGACTATTGCTCCGCCGCCAATGTCAGCCGCCTGAAGGAGGGAATGGAAAGGCTGGATCCCCGGATCAGGCAGCTCTACCTCAGGGCCGATCATGACTATGGAAACTGGTATGGCGGAATGAAATTTACGGAAGCCCGGGCAAAGGACATCCAGGCGGAGATCGACGGGGATCTTCCGGAGGATAAGCGCCTTGTCTTCGGCAGCGAAGAGGAGCCGGAGCTGATGATCATCGGCGTGAATGATTCCACACTGAATATGCCGGATGAGCAGAAGGAGCAGCTGTTGGGCTGGGCAAAGGAGGCCGAAGAAAAGGACATTCCGCTGATCGCCTGCACCCATGTGCCCTATGCTTCCATGACGGATTCCTCGCTGAAGCAGCTTTCCATGAAGGTGAGGAATCAGGTCTATTACTGGAACAGTGACGGTTCCCCGGGGCATTTTATCCCCAACGCGAACACCTGGGAATACATGCAGATGCTTTACCGGGAGGACACGCCGGTGAACCTGGTGCTGGCAGGCCATCTTCATGCCTCCTGGGAGGGAAAGCTGAACGGCGACTTAAAGCAGCACATTTTCGGCCCGGCCTTTGACGGCCATCTGGGGGTGATCAGTGTCATTCCGGATTAAGAAAAGCAGTCAGTTACATGCGGGAATGGCATTCACCATTGTCTGGCTCACTGCTGTTCTTCTGCTCTGCGCCTGCGCGATAAACCGTCCGTGGCCGGGAACAATGCCGGAGGAAGGTCCCTTTTCAGACGAGCCCCTTGCCGAGGGCGGCCTGCCGGAAGGGGAAGCGGAGGGCTCTCCCGAATCGGAACCGGAGGAAGCAGACGGGGAAGAAGGAACGGCGGAAGCGCTGGCGGATATGCCGCGGGAGGAGTTCGGCCCGATCCAGAAAAACGACGGGATATCCGCTCTGCCGGCATATCCGTTTACCTCCGGAAAGGCGGAGGGCTATACAAACGCGGAAAGCGGCATGATCCGCTATGTCGTTTATGTCGAAACGGATTATGACACTGACGGGGACGGCAAACGGGATCTGGTCAAAACCATCGTGCAGCTGCCGAGGGCCGCGCTGGAGGGGGAATACAAGGCCTCGGTGATCTATGAGGCGAGGCCCTATTCCCCGGGAATGCAGACGGCGAAATTCGGCATTGAAACCCTTCCCCGGGAAACGGATTTTACGCCCGAAAGCCTTTATGTCTCCCCGCCCGCGAGGATCCCGGAAAGAGAGGCGGACACGAAAGAAGCGGCCCGTCTGGCTGACCCTTCGGACTGGTATTATCAGACAAAGGCGGATCGGGCGATCTCCGCGCAGACCGGGGTCGATCTCCATGAATACGGGACGCTTGACGCCTATGATTATTTCCTCTGCAGAGGCTATGCGGTGGTGCAGACAGGCGGCCTTGGCACCTACGGCTCTGAGGGCATCTGCTGCACGGGGCTGGAAGCGGAGACGGCGGCCGCGGCAGCCGTGATCGAATGGCTCACCGGGGACAGGCCGGCCTTTCTGGATAAGGAGGGCACCGTCCTGATCAGGGCCGACTGGTGCAGCGGCAGGGTCGGCATGATCGGGCGCTCCTATGCAGGCGCGATCGCCTACCAGACCGCGACCACCGGGGTAAAGGGGCTGAAGACCATTGTCCCCATTGCCGGGATCGCCGGCTGGTATAACTATGTGAATTCACAGGGGATAGACAGAAAGGACGGACATTACGGTTTCCTGCACAATCTTTCCGCCGTCTGTTCCGCGGGGATCGCGGAGGGGCAGCGGGATAAGCAGGTGGAAGAGCGCTTAAGATCGTTTCTCTCCTGGGAAAGCCGGGCCCAGAGCAGCCTGCAGGGAGACTACGGCCCCTTCTGGGAGCTGGTGGATTATCACGATAAGACGGAAAAGCTGAAGGCATCGGCGCTGATCATACAGGGCTTAAACGATTCCGAGGTGTTTCCCGGACAGGCGGAGCTTATGCGGCAGGCGTTTCGGGAGGCTGGCTGCAAAGCGACCCTCTTTCTGCATCAGAATGGGCATATCAGCCCCGCGGATGAGGAAACGCACACGGAGATCCTGTATCAGGGAGAGCTTTTTGAGGAGCTGCTGAACAAATGGTTTTCCCATTATCTGCTGGGGCTTGATAACGGCGCGGATGCCTGGCCGGAGGCGATCATACAGAGCAATCTGGACGGCAGCTTTTCTGTCTGCGAGGAGCTGGATGCCCATGAACGCCGGGAATTCATCCCCGAAGGCGGGAAAACAAAGGTGACTTCCCGGCTGAACCATAGCCTCACCGAGGATATCCTTTCTGCGGCAAACGGAACGGCGGACGCGCACACGGAATGCTGGACCTTTGATCAGGAGAGGCCGCTTGAGATAAGGGGAAGGGGAGAGGTGCAGCTGCGGATCGCCCTTGCGGATGCCTCCGCGAAAGAGCAGATGCTGAGCGCCCTGCTCGTGGATGAGTCCGCGGGCAATTTCGACGCCTTTGTCTATACGCCGGGGCAGTTCAGGCTGCCGAATCTGGTTGTCCGGCGGGACGGAGCCGAAAAGGGAGAAGGGACTGAGCCCTACGATCTGGTGGAATGGGGAATGACCTCCGTGCGAAAAAAGCTGATCACCCAGGGGCATCTGGATCTGCGGGATCCCCAGGCCGGCCTTTCGCCGGAAAGCGCGATGCAGGGCGGGGAAAAGCCGGAGAGCGGCGTATTCCGGGATTATGTCCTTTATCTGGAGCCCACCTGCTACACCGTGGCGCCGGGGCATCAGCTGAGGCTTTATCTGACGGGCTATCAGGGCAACGCGCTGGATGTGGCAGCGGCGATGGCAGCCAAAAGGGGCCTGCCCGGTGAGCGGGATTTCAGCATTTACAGCTTTACGATAGACCGCGCCGAAAGCAGGCTGATCCTTCCTGCGGCAGCGGAGGATAAAAGCCCTTGATCTGGCGTTGAAAACGGAAAAACCCCCGATTTTCCGGGAAAAGAGGTGGATATGGCAGGAATAAACGAAACGATCAACAGCTTTGTGGATACCACGGACAGGCTGGTTCAGGACGGGCTGACGAAGTGGGACAGATTCTCTGAGGAGCGAAAGCTGAAAACGGAAAACGCGGCGCTGCAGAAGGAGATCGACGCGATCTGCGCGAAAGCGGGAGAAGCGGCGTATCAGGAATTTAAGGCAGGCGGGAGCGTGTCCGTGTCTCTCCTTGAGGAGAGCTTTGGCAAGGCGAAGGAAAAGGAAGCGCAGATCGAGGGTAATCTTCAGCGGATCGGGCAGCTGAGAGAGGAAGCCCGTCTGGAGGCGGAGCAAAGGGCCAGAGAAAAGGAAGAGAGCCGGCAGAAAAAGGCACAGGAGCCCGGGGAGTCCGCAGAAGTAAAGGACGAAGAAGGAAAGGCGGCGGAAAACGCGGCGGCCGGATCCGGCGAGCCGGCAAAGCCTGCCGATTTCGATCGGGATAATGCGGAATTCTGGGGTAATTCCGCTTCTCCCTATGCGAAGTATCAGACCGGAGGGAAGCTTTACTGCCCGGTCTGCGGAGGAGAGAATTACGGCGGCTATCTGTATTGCGTAAAATGCGGCAGGGCGTTAGGTGCCTTAAAGGATGCAAAAAGGGAGGATTAAAGCAATGAACGATCAGAATCAGCAGCCTAATCAGGGTTATCCGCAAAACGGCGGCTATCAGCAGCCCATGCAGGGTGCGCAGCCGTATCCGGAGGGATACGGGCAGAATCCGGGCTATCAGCAGCCCGCGCAGGGCGCGCAGCCGTATCCGGAGGGGTATGGGCAGAATCCGGGCTATCAGCAGCCCGCGCAGGGCGTTCAGCCGCAATACCCCCAGGGGGGATATCAGCAGGCCGTTCCCCCGGTCCCGCCGAAGGCGCCGGGAAAGGCAAGGATCGTTATTCCCATCGTGATCGCGGCAGTGGTGGTGCTGGCCATCGGCGGCGGCGTGTTTGCCTGGTTCATGATGAATCAGTATTCCCTCACCGGGGCGCTCTTAAAGACCTTCTCCGGGGAAAGGATGCTGGCGGATTATATCAGCGATACGGAGGACGGCAATTTTACGATAAAGGGTGAGCTGGAGATCTCCACCGCGGATGTTTCCGTGGATGCGGAATATGATTATGCGATGAATTTGGCGGCAAAGGAGACCTCCTTCAATGTAGCAGGTTCTGCGATGGGGGTGTCCCAGCGCGCGGATTTCTATATGAATGATTCCGCCTTGTTCGCGCGGTTTCCCGATCTGATCGACAGGGTCTTCAAGTATGACTATACCACGGATAAGACGAACAGCGGACTGACCGCGCTGCTGGGAGAGGAGAACGGCCCGAAGGAATGGGACAAGACGCTCTCCCAGTACTGGAGATATGTTGCGGACAGCAAGGCCTGGCGGGAGGAGAGCACAAAGAATGTTCTCGCTTTTCTGCAGGGGCTTGAGGAAACAAAGCTGGAAAACGCCGAGGTCGTGATCGATGAGAAAGGAAACAAGGCAGCCTGTCCCGGTTATGCCTATAAGATCGGAAAGGAAAATGTCCGGAAGCTGGCGGAGGATCTGATCTCCGGATGCGATAAGTATGTCGCGCTGGACGGTGAGGCGAAAAAAGCAATGGATGCGTTCTGGGACGAGGTACGGAAAAATGTGGACAGCTGGCAGACCGTGACGATGACGGGTTATGTATATCAGGGCCGCTTCGCCAGTCTCAGTTTTTCTACGGATGAACAGGGAGAATATCTGAAGCTGAGCCTTTTGGGGACAAACTATCCTACGGAGGATATGGAGATCCGGATCGGCGGGCAAAGCGGCGCCACGATCGAGGTCTATGGGGATGCGGGTGAGAAGTCTCAGACCAGAAGCATTTCCATGATCCGGGAGGGTGAGGAGGTGGAGCTGCTCCATCTGGAGTATATTCCCGACCGCCACAAGCTGGATGTGGAGCTGGATGACGGATTATTTCAGTCACTGGCGGGACAGAAGCTGGAAATGGAGTTTTCCGTGACGAGCGCGAAAGGCGCATCCGTCCAGAAGATCAGCGGCGGTCAGATCTTCGATCTCGCTGAAGCGGATATGATGGAGTATATGGCCCTTGGCGGTGAGCTGCAGGAAAAGCTGGGCAGCATCCTGCCCTTCGGGTTCTGATCAGCAGCTTTGCCGATGGACAGCAGGGCTGTGAAGAGTGAGATGGGCGCTGACGGCGGACGGCAGCCGGAAAGGAGCGGCCTGAGCGTACCGCTGCTGGAAGCGAGAGGCCTTTGCCGGTCGTTTGGAAGGAAGAGGGTGCTGGAGGATTTTTCCCTGCAGCTTTTCCCGGGCGAGATGGCCGCGCTTTCCGGCGCCAACGGAAGCGGAAAGAGCACGCTGATGAAGCTCCTTGCAGGCCTGCTCAAGCCGGACCGGGGAGAGATCCTTTACGGCGGAAAAGCGATCCCGCCGGGAAGCGCTGCCCTTTCCCGCATGCTGGCGTACCTGCCTCAGGAAAACCCGCTGATGCCCGGGCTCTCCGTCAGGGATAATCTGGCGCTGTTTTCCGGCAGACGGGAGGGCGTCAGTGAGGAGTTTATCCGGGCGTTTGCGCTGGAGGGGCTGATGCAGGTCCGGGTGAAAAAGCTTTCCGGGGGAATGCAGAGAAGGGTGGCATTCCTGGCCAGCTGCTGCATGGGTCAGCCGGTCTTTTTGCTGGATGAGCCGACGGCATCGCTGGATCTGGAGCAGAAGGCCGTGATGAGGGGCTGGATGAAGAAACACAGGGACAGGGGGGGCGCACTGCTGGTGGCCACCCATGATGAGAAGGAGATTGCCGCGTGTGACAGGGTGATCAGGCTGTAGCGTGGAAAACGCAGTGAGCCAGGCGGCCCAAATCGCATTGCTCCATCCGCGCCGGCTGAAGCCGGCGATGCCGGACGCGTGCCGCCGGCGCGCAGCATGAGGTGAAAAGTGGAAGAGATGAATTTTGACCCGATCACGGGGAAACCGCTGAAGAATCAGGAAACTGCCCGCGAGGACCAGGAGATTCTGTTTGATCCGATGACGGGAAAACCGGTGGGGAAGCCGAAGGACCCGGAAAAGCCTTACGCAGCCGGTGCTGGGGAGGCTGAAAAGCCGCGAAAGGAGCCTGCGAAGGAGGCGATATACGGGCAGCTGCGCCGTTATATCCCCGCGGCCGTGGCGGCGCTGGCAGCTTTGATCATACTGATCTTCCTTTTCCGGCTGCTTACCGGCGGGGGAAGCGCCTCCTCAGTGCCGCCGCTTCTTTTCTATCAGAC
>CAMOOZ010000008.1 GCA_946621895.1 uncultured Lachnospiraceae bacterium
ACGCCCATCCTGAATAAGGGCTCTGGCTGTGATCTCACCGCCAAAGCCCCTCGCCTTCCCCGTAAACTCTCCGGAAACATGGCATTTCCCGATGCCGAATAAAATAATTACCATCCCGATGCACGCGATGCAGGACAGTAATTGTCTGGTCACATGAAGCATTTATTCCCCCCGATCCGCAAAATGCATGCGGCGCTCAGCTCCCCTCGCCCAGCGCGCTCTTCAGCGTCCGCCAGCCCAGCATCGCGCATTTCACCCTGGCAGGCATATGGGAGATGTTTTCCAGCACTCCCGCCTCCTCCAGCTCCTCCTTCTCCTCCGGCGTGATCTTGTCTTTGATCATCCGGGAAAAGATATCCGCCAGATGCAGCGCCTCCTCCTTCGGCCTGCCGATCACCAGTTCCAGCATAATGTCTGCGGAGGCCTGGGAGATCGCGCAGCCGTCCCCGGTAAAGGCGCCCTCGGTGATCACGCCGTCCTGCACCTTCAGCCGCAGGGTGATCTCGTCCCCACAGGAGGGATTCACCCCCAAAAGCTCATAATCCGCCCCGGGAAGCTCATGCTTATGCTCCGGATGCAGATTGTGTTCCGTTAAGACTTCATTATAAAAAGATTCCATTTTGCGCTATTCCATTTCGTGCTATGTTTCATTTTTATCTCTATTCCGAAGTGAAGCAGAGGCACCGCAGCATTCAAAGCCCCATCCGCTTTCTCACTGAAGCAAGACTTTCCGCCAGCCTGTCCGCCTCCTGCTCGGTATTATAAAAGGAGAAGCTTGCCCTGGCCGTGGAGCTTACCCCAAGGTGCTTCATCAGCACCTGCGCGCAGTGATGCCCCGCCCGGATGCAGACATCATCCGCGCTTAATATCTCGGAAATATCATGGGGGTGGACGCCCTCTATCGTGAAGGTAAAGATCCCGTGATGCGCCTTCGGGTCGGCGGGGCCGAAAAGCTTCAGATGGGGGACGGCCAAAAGCCTTTCCATTGCGTAAACGGAAAGCTCCTCCTCCCTCTTTTCGATCGCCTCAAACCCCAGGCTGTCATAATACGCGATCGCCGCCAGAAGGCCTGCGGCGCCCGCCGCGTTCACCGTTCCGGCTTCAAATTTGTGGGGCAGCTCCGCGTAGGTGGCATCCTGTCTGGACACATATTCGATCATCTCCCCGCCATAGAGAAAGGGCGGCATTTTTTCCAGCAGCTCTTCCTTCCCATACAGCACGCCGATCCCCATGGGGCCAAGCATCTTATGGCCGGAAAAAGCCAGGAAATCCACATCCAGCTCCCTTACATCCACCGGGATATGGGGAACGCTCTGCGCGCCGTCACAGACAAAATAAGCGCCCGCCTCATGCGCAAGGGCCGCAAATTCACGGATCGGCTGCACCGTTCCCATCACATTGGAAAGCCCCGTCATCGCAACGAGCTTCGTCTTTTTCGATAAGCTTTCCTTAAAGCTTTCCGCCGGGATCCGCCCTTCCGCATCGCATTCGACATACCTCAGAATGGCGCCGTTTCTTCTTGCGGCCTGCTGCCAGGGAAGCAGATCGCTGTGATGTTCAAGAACGCTGATCAGGATCTCGTCACCCTCGGAGAGGACCATGTCCCCGAAGCTTACCGCCGTCAGATTCAAGCTCTCCGTGGCATTTCGCGTAAAGATGATCTCCGAAGAGCTTTTCGCGCCGATAAACGCGGCCACCCTTTCCCGGGCTTCCTCATAGGCCCGGGTGGCCTTCAGGGAAAGCGCGTAAAGCCCTCTTAAGGGATTCGCGTTTTCTTCGGCATAGAATTCCCTGCTCCGGGAAAGCACCTGCTCCGGCTTCTGGCTGGTGGCGGCGCTGTCCAGATAGGCGATCTCGGGATGAGCCTTCAGCAGCGGAAAGTCATCCCTGCATTTTCTGATCAGATCCTCGGTCATCCATTCCTCCATCTCGGGTGTCTGTTCAGTATTCTAAGTCATGCCTCTTCTTCCGAAAGGGATAACTCCTTCTCAAGCCTGCTCTTCACCTCGCCCTCCGGCAAAAGCCTGACCACTCCCGCGATTTTGCCCTTTGCCATCAGCGCGTAGATCTCCTCCCGCTTTAATCCCCGGGATTCCATGTAAAAGATCAGCTCCTCGGGAAGCCTGCCGATCGTGGCGCCGTGATTGCCCACCACATTTTCCTCGGCGCAGAGGATCAGCGGGATCGTCTGATTCCGCACCCCCTCGTCCATCAGGAGCACATCCTCCAGCTCATTGCCCACGGCCCCCGATGCGCCGCGCAGAAAATCAATGGTTCCCCGGAAAAGCTTGCGTGCTTCGTCTCTTAATACACCCTTTACATTGATCTCCGAGGCGGTCTTTTCCCCCTTATGCGAGGCCAGATAGCTGACATCCAGGCTCTCTTTGCCCCTCAGCAGATAGGCCAGGTCGATATTCAGCGCGCTTTTTCTGCCGGCAAGCTCTGTTTCCAGGTTCTCGAAGGTTTCCTTACCGGAAAGCACCAGACGCACATAGGAAAGCTTCGCGTTATCCGAAAGCCTTGCCTTCACACGATGGACCAGTGAGGTCTTCCCGCCTGTCTCCTGCACCACCGCCAGCATAAGCTCCGCTCCCGCGGAAAGCTCCACCTCAAGCTCTCTTTCAAACAGACCCTCTCTCTGCTCATTGATCTCAAAAAGAAGGGTCCGGCGCTCTCCCTCCGAAAGCGTAATGCTTTCTTTTTCCTTCGGCGCGGCCGCTGCCTCAGCAGGGCCTGCCTCGTTTACCTTCAGCCACCGGAATGTGGGGGCGGGAAGAATGTTTACCTTTTCCATCATCCTATCGATCCCTTCATTTCCAGCCGGATCAGATTGTTCATCTCCACGGCATATTCCAACGGCAGCTCCTTGGACACATTCCCGGCAAAGCCGGAAACGATCGTGGCCCTCGCGTCGTCCTCTGAAAGCCCTCTGCTCATCAGATAAAAGATCTCATCATCGCTGATCCTGCCGATCTTCGCCTCATGTCCCACATCCGCGTCGTTGGTCAGCACATCGATGGCCGGGATCGTGTCCGAACGGGAAATATCGTCCACCATCAAAGACTGGCAGGACACGGAGGACTTCGCGTTTTTTGCCTCCTTCCCGATCACCACCGCGCTGCGGAAGGTGGAAATGCCGCCGTCCTTCGAGATCGAGCGGGTGTTCACGACGGAACGGGTGTCCGGGGCGGAATGGACGACCTTGCAGCCGGTGTCCAGATTCTGTCCCTTTCCCGCAAAGGTCACGCCGGTGAACTCACACCGCGCGCTTCTGCCTGCCAGAATGCTCATCGGGTATAAATAGGACACATGGCTGCCGAAGGATCCGGAGACCCACTCCACAACGCCGCCCTCCTCGACCCTCGCCCGCTTCGTATTCAGGTTGTACATGTTTTTGGACCAGTTCTCGATCGTGGAATAGCGAAGCTTCGCCCTCTTTCCCACATAGAGCTCCACGCAGCCCGCGTGAAGGTTGGCCACATTGTATTTCGGTGCGGAGCAGCCCTCGATAAAATGCAGCTCCGCTCCCTCGTCCACGATGATCAGCGTATGCTCAAACTGCCCCGCGCCCGGCGCGTTCAGCCGGAAATAGGACTGCAGCGGGATCTCCACGCTGACCCCCGGGGGGACATAGACAAAGGATCCGCCCGACCATACCGCCCCGTGCAGCGCCGCGAATTTATGGTCCGTGGGGGGCACAAGCTTCATGAAATGCTGCTCGATCATTTCCCCGAAGGGACCCTTCATCGCGCTTTCCAGGTCGGAATAGACGACGCCCTGCTCCGCCACCTCTTTTTTTACATTATGATAGACCAGCTCGGAATCATACTGCGCCCCGACGCCGGCCAGAGATTCCCTCTCCGCCTGCGGAATGCCAAGGCGCTCAAAGGTGTCCTTGATCTCCTCGGGCACCTCCTCCCAGTCCGCATTCATCTTCGTGTTGGGCTTTACATAGGTTGCGATGTTATCCATGTTCAGCCCGTCGATCTCAGGCCCCCAGGGCACCATTTCTGTCCGGTTGTAGATCTCGAGGCTTTTCAGCCTGAGACGCCGCATCCATTCGGGATCGTCCTTTTCCCTGGATATTTCCTCTACGATCTCAGGACTTAAGCCCGCGGTGATCCGATAGGAATCCTTATCCTCGTTCCGGAAATCATAAAGACTCCTGTCAATATCCTCCACATGGGTTTTCTCCGGATTCTTCTCAGGATTCATAAGCCGAAAAGCCCTCCCGATTGATCTTCTCCACCATTTCGGGGCCGCCCTCATCCACGATCCTGCCGTCCACGAGGATATGCACCTTATCCACCCGCAGGGAGGAAAGGATCGCCGTGGAATGGGTGATGATGATCAGTCCCGCCTCCGCGTTTTTCTGAAAATCCGCAACCCCTGCGGAAACGGTCCTCACCGCGTCCACATCCAGCCCGGAATCCGTTTCGTCCAGGATGGCGAGGGAGGGCTTCAGCATCAGCAGCTGCAGGATCTCGGCCTTCTTTTTCTCCCCGCCGGAAAAGCCCACATTCAGATCCCGCTCCGCGTAGGACTCCTCCATCTGCAGCAGCTTCATCGCGGCAAGCAGCTCCTTGTGGAAGCTCCAGATCTTATCCCGCTTTCCGGTGCGCTCCGCCCTTGCCTGACGGATGAAATTCTCCAGTGAAATCCCGGGCACCTCCAGCGGATTCTGGAAGGACATGAAAAGCCCGGCCTTTGCCCTTTCATTCACAGCCTTGTCAAGCAGCTCCTCTCCCTGAAAGCGCACGGAGCCTCCCAGCACCTGATAGGCGGGATTGCCCATCAGTGCATTGCCAAGCGTGCTTTTTCCGGCCCCGTTCGGGCCAAGCACCACATGGGTCTCCCCCTGCTCCATCTCAAGGGAAAGCCCCTTCAGGATCTCCCTTTCCTCCACGCTTACATGGAGCTCTTTTATTTCCAGCAGCTTCGGCATGGTTTTTCCTCCGATTGTTTTGCGTTATCCCCGATAAATGTGCCTTCCTATTATAGTGAAAAAGCGCCGCGTTTACAACCCGCTCATTCCCCGGAGCAGGGATGTCCCCGATTTGAAATTCTCTCCCCGAACCTCTATAATGAGCGGGAAAGCTTCGGTGAAACAATGGAACAGAAAATACGCAATACATTCTTTTCTCATGAACTGAAAAGCGGCCTGGTGACCATTTTGCTTCTGCTGGCTGTGGTGGCGCTTTCCTCATTTGTGACCTGGCAGCTCTTTAATCTGACTGAGCGCAGGTGCTATGAGGATCTGGCCTCCATTACCAATGACGCGATCGAGGCACTGGACACGAATATCCGCTCCGAACGCATGACCCTGCGGGTGCTCGGCGGGCTGATCGCGGAGGAGGAGACGCTGGAAAGCATTTCCGTGAGCCGCTTCCTGACCGTTTACGATGTAAACAGTGAGGTGGCCTCCGCCGGCATCCTCCTGCCGGATAATTCCTGTCTGACCTCCTCGGGCCGCGATCCCAATGTTTCCGATATCATGACCTTCAGCAAAGCGCTGGAGGCAGGGGAGCATATCTCGGGGCTTCAGCAGTCCGTCAGGACCCGCAGCCTCCCGGTGATCCGCAGCTTTGAGCCCGTCCGGCACCGCGGCATGACGCTGGGCGTATTATACAGTGAATTAAACCCCTCAAAAATAGCGGAGCTCTGGCTCCCCTCCGCGTATAACGGCAAGGCCTCGATCTATGTGGTGGACAGGCGGGACGGCAGCATCCTGGTGAACACGGCGCGGGACGGACTGGAAAACATTTCCGGGCTGGATATCCGGGAGCTGAAAAGCGGCTTTACCGAGGCTGAGCTGAGAAACGGCATCCTTGCGGGAAAAAGAGCCTATACCGCCTTTATGCTTCCCGGGGACACGGAATACCGCTACGCCTGTTATATGCCCCTGGACTCCGCGGACTGGGAGCTGATGGTGGTGGTGCCCGGGGAATATGTTTTTGCTCCCCTTCTGCAGAGTGAAAGCCATATGTTCACGCTGCTGGGGGTGGAGGCGCTCCTCTTTATCCTGTATTTCTTCTGGCTGCTCTATCAGACCCGCAAATCGATCCGGGAAACGGAGCGCATCGCGAATATTGATATCCTGCCCGGGCTCCCCAACCGCAACCGCTATGAGGCCGTCCTGCAGCAC
>CAMOOZ010000009.1 GCA_946621895.1 uncultured Lachnospiraceae bacterium
AGCGTTTTTTTTCGGGCCGAAGGCCTTCAGGCCCCTCTCTTCAAAATGATCAACGATCCCGGCCGCAAGCGGATCATCCATCCCCACGACCGTCAGATCGATCGCTTTCTTTTCCGCGAAATCAGCAAGGGCTTCAAATTCCATCGGGGAGATCGGCACGCACTCCGCAAGCGCTGCGATCCCGGCATTCCCCGGCGCACAGAAAAGCTCCGGCTTTCTTTTGCTTTTTGCAAGCGCATAAGCGATGGCATGCTCTCTGCCCCCGCCCCCTACGATCAGAATTCTCATTCTCTGTTCACTCCGTTTTCGATTTTATCATTTGCGATGGCGTCGATCGCCTTCGGCAGAAGCACCCATTCCGCCTCCTCCATCACCCGTTTCTGGAGCACCTCGGGCGTATCCCCGGGCTTTACCTCTACGGCCTTCTGGAAAAGAATGGGGCCGGTGTCCGTGCCCTCATCCACAAAATGCACGGTGGCGCCGGTCAGCTTCACGCCCCTTTTTAACGCCTCCTCATGCACCTTCAGGCCATAATAGCCCTTCCCGCAGAATGCCGGGATCAGTGAGGGATGTATGTTGATGATTTTTCGGGGATAGGCGCTGACGATCCTTTCCGGCAGCACCACCAGAAATCCGGCCAGCACGATAAGCCCCGGGGAAAAGCTTTCGATCGCCTCAAACAGTGCCACGTCAAAGGCTTCTCCGGAGGCATATTCCTTTCTCGCTACCACCTTTGCGGGAATACCGCCCGCCTCGGCTCTTTTTAAGGCATAGGCGCCGGCGCTGCTGCTGATCACGCCGACAAGCTCCGCATTCCTGATCTTACCGGCCTTCATCGCATCCATGATGGCCTGCAGATTCGTTCCCCCGCCGGAGACCATCACGACCACTCTCAGCAAAGCCTGACCCCCTTCTCGCCCTTTGCGCATTCTCCGAGGATATAGCTCTGCTCTCCGCTCTCCTTCAACACCCGCACTGCCTGATCCGCCTGCTCCGGCGCGATCGCAAGCACCATGCCGATCCCCATGTTATAGGTATTATACATGGCAGCTTCCTCGAGGCCCCCCGTCTTTTTTAACAGGGAAAACACAGCCGGTATCTCATAAGCGTTTTTCCGTATCTGCGCCAGGATCCCCTCCGGGAGCATCCTGGGCACATTCTCATAAAAGCCGCCCCCTGTGATATGGGCGCAGCCCTTCACGCTGATCCCTGCTTCCTTTAGCCCCTTCAGCGCTTTTACATAGATCCTCGTGGGGGTCAGCAGCTCCTCGCCGAGGCTTTTCCCCAGCTCCGGCTGATATCTGGCCAGCGCCTTCGTATTCATCGGGAAAACCTTCCGTACAAGGGAAAAGCCGTTGCTGTGCAGTCCCGAGGAGGCAATGCCGACCAGCGCGTCCCCGGCCGTGATCTCTTCCCCGGTGATCATTTCCTTTTTGTCCACAAGCCCCACGGCAAAGCCCGCCAGGTCATATTCCTCTTCGGCATAAAAGCCCGGCATTTCCGCCATTTCCCCGCCGATCAGCGAGGCCCCGGCTTCCCTGCAGCCTGCGGCCACGCCCTCCACGATTTTCGCCATTTTCTCGGGGAAGTTTCTCCCGCAGGCAATATAATCCAGAAAAAACAGGGGCTCTCCCCCTGCGCAGGCGATATCATTCACACACATGGCCACGCAGTCGATCCCGACGGTGTCATGCTTATCCATCAGAAACGCCAGCTTCAGCTTTGTCCCCACGCCGTCCGTCCCGGACAGGAGCACAGGCTCCTCCATCTCCTTCGCGGCGGAAAGGGAGAACGCGCCGGAAAAGCCCCCGAGGCCTCCCAGCACTTCCCTGCGCATCGTGGTCCTTACGCTTTCCCGGATAAGGTCCACTGCCTTATAGCCTGCTTCGATATCCACTCCCGCAGCCTTATAGTCCATAGCTTCGATAACCTTTCTCCTGCAGCAGCAGATCCTTTTTTTTCACCTTTTCCGCCTGCTGCCTGCTGTATTCCAAAAGCTTTTCCAGTATACTCTCATCACTGACGGCCAATATCCTCAGCGCCAGCAGCGCCCCGTTTGCCGCGGCGCCGATCCCCACGGCTCCGACGGGCACGCCCGGGGGCATCTGTACGATGGAGTAAAGGGAATCCTGACTTCCCAGCGCCTCTCCCGGCAGCGGCACGCCGATCACCGGAAGCGGGAAAAGCGCCGCGCACATGCCCGGCAGCGCCGCCGCAAGCCCGGCACCCGCAATGATCACCTTTATTCCCCTCTCTCTGGCGCCGGCGACATATTCCGTCAGCTCTTTTGCCTGCCTGTGGGCTGAAAGGATCCGCATTTCAAAGGAAACGGCAAAGTCCTCCAGCACCATCGCGGCCTTTGACATCACAGGCAGATCAGAGTCGCTGCCCATGAGGATCGCTATATCCGGCATAACTTCTTTATTCTTTCCTTTCTCAATTAAACGAGATGTTCATCTGCTCGTTTTCCCGATTGGCCAGTGCCTCCGGAGCGCCTCCCGCCACACCCAGCATTGCCATTCTGTCCGCAGCGCTGAGCGTCTGGTTTGCCTCGGGAGAAAAGGCCGCGTTCATCCCCTGCTGCAGCTGCTCATTTTCCTCCAGCGCAAAGCTGTCCGCGCCCATCTCTCTGGCGAAGGCTCCGGCCTGATCCCGGAGCTTCTCCTCCTCTTCCTCTCTGGAGGCCATCTCCTGATCATAATCCTGTCTGGAGATCTCACCCTTAAGGTACATCTGCTCCAGCTCGTAATCCGTATAACCCACAAAAGAGGTGGCCTCGGCCTCATCGGCCTCCTCCTGCTCCTCTTCCTCCTCCTGCTTTTCCATCCGGATCAGCTCCCGGGCGCCCTCCGCCTCTCGGGAAGCGCGATCATCCCGGATCGCCGCATTGTCCTCTTCTTCCTTAAAATAATCCGGCAGGACGATCTCCCTCTCTTCTCTCAGTCCCTGCAGCTCCGCCCGGCTTTCTTCCTGCAGCCCCTGATGGCTTATCTGCTCTTCCTCCGGCAGTGCCGCAGCGGTTTCCGTTCCATCCCGCCTTTCCTCTGCGGAAAGTGCGATCACCCTTCCCTCTTCATCCTCCTCAAGCCTTGTTTCGCCCTCGGGGCTCACCTGGACGGTATCGCCGTCTTCGGAAACGGACACCACATCCGCCGGCAGCTCCGGAGCGGGTGCCTCAGGCGCAGCAGTCCGGGGCGCATTCCCGGTCCTTCCCGTATTGCCGACAGAAGAAAGGCCGGTTCTGATCTGCGGGGCCCGGCCTCCGCCCAACCTGCTGATATCTGCCATAGGAGCTCCTTTCCGCCGGATGCCGGCTGTAAAACGCGTGTCAGCATTTCTGTGAATTCAGCACACACTTATTAGTATTTTATCCAATAATTCCCGGTTTGTCTATATCGTGAGAACCGCGGAGCAGGGAAAAGGATGGAGCAGTTGGAAGCCATCACGGCAGCAATGATGCTGAAACCGCTGAGAAAAGACAGGATACTTTTCCAGAGAAAATGATCAGGTCACATCATAAGCTTCCCTATGCACTCAGATGCAGCAGCCTGGAAGCGATCTCGAAATAGGTCAGCAAAGAAAGCGCGTCCACGATCGTGGTGATAAAGGGTGAAGCCATCACGGCCGGGTCAAAGCCCACCAGCTTTGCGCCCAGCGGCAGCGTGCAGCCGATGATCTTGGCGATCAGGACCGCCAGCACCAAAGTGGTGCAGACCACCACCGCCACCATCAGCTCAAGCTTATCGAAATAAAGCAGCTTGATGAAATTCGCCGCGGCCAGCGTCAGTCCGCACAGCACGGCCACCCGGGCTTCCTTCCAGACCACCTTCCCGATATCGGAAAACTGGATCTCGTTCAGGGAAAGGCCGCGGATGATCGTGACGCTGGCCTGCCCGCCGGCGTTGCCGCCCGTGTCCATCAGCATCGGAATATAGCCCGTCAGCACGACATAGGCGGAAAGCGCCGCCTCAAAGGAATTGATGATGCCGCAGGTAAAGGTGGCAGAGATCATTAAAAGCAGCAGCCAGGGGATCCTCTGTTTAAAGGTCTCAAAGACGCTGGTCTTTAAGTAAGGCTTGTCCGAGGGCACGATGGCGGCCATCTTTTCCATATCCTCCGTGGCCTCCTCCTGCAGGATATCCATGATATCGTCCACGGTGATGATCCCCACCAGCCGGTTTTCGTTATCCACCACGGGCATTGCGGTAAAATCGTATTTCTGGAACTGCCTGGACACCTCCTCCTGGTCCATCATCGTGTTCAGCCCGCTACAT
>CAMOOZ010000010.1 GCA_946621895.1 uncultured Lachnospiraceae bacterium
ATACCCCCCCCCCCCGCCGATCCGGCAGGGATTCAAGAACGCGTCCGTCTCCTGTCCGGACAGTTTGAACAGATGCCCCCCTCCCCCTTCCAGCCCATCTATCGGATAGAGCTCCACTGCCGCTTTTTCCTTTCCTGCCGGGATCGTGAAGGCATGTACCCGCAGGGGAAGCCCTCCGGCCTGGGCAATGATCGTGGCGGAGTCCTCCCCGCCATGTCCCAGGTTGACCACCGGCAGAGAACAGAGCCTTCCGGAAAACATTTCCTCCAGCATCGCCGGCCAGGGCGGAAAAGAGGAGTCCGCTCCCTCCGTCAGAGAATCCCCGATACAGACGATCCCGGGGAGGATCGCGTTGCGCTCCTCTTCCCATCGCCTGACATAGCCGGCATGGGCAGCGCGGTACAGCTGCAGCGCCAAAAACACGGCGATCACGATCAAAATAACGGCTGCAAACAGCCTTCGCGGAGTAAGCTTTTTCATAAATCACCTTTTTCAGGCACCGCCGGATGCCGGCTGCGAAGCGACATTTTTCTTCACCGGAACCGGAGCGATGCCAGGCGGCAGAATGCCGGGTAAGGATACATCATCCGTTATGTGCGCAGCGCGCGATAGAATTCCTGATGCTTCTCCTCTCGAGTATAACACTTTCCCTGTCTTTTCGGCTATCTTTCCAGCCCCTCCCATGCATTGTCTGAATGCGTTTACGATAAATGGCTCCGCATACACGCAGTCAGGGGACCATGCCCCTGCATGATCCCCTGACCTACTCCCATTTTCTATTTGCCCACCCGCCTGATGCGGGGATGGTGCCTTACCTCATTTACTGCGGCGCTTCGGTTTCCCGGCGCTTCGCGATCTCAGGAACTGCGCCTTTTTCCGTCTGTTTTCCCGATATCTGCCGCGGAAAGCTTCGCCATGCTTACCGTCCGGATGCAGCGCCCGGGCTCAGCCTTCCGGTCTGATCAGTTGCCAGAGGCGGTGGAGGCAGCGGCGCTGAGCTTAAAGCTGACCGTCTTCGTGCCGCCGAACCTGTTAAGTCCTACCAGGATCACCTTGCCGGTATTGTTCTTTTCATTAAAGGTGTAGGCAGCTGCGCCGAAATCCGTTCCGCAGGTGAGGGTCTCCGTCTTTCCGCCGATCTTCACCTCGGCCGTTTTGAAGCTGTCTTTGTCAAACTTCAGCTTGCCGTCAATGCCCCTGCTTACCGCATCAGCTTTGATCACGAAGCTCCCGCCGTTGATCTTTCCTGCCTTGACCATGAAGCTTCTTTCCAAGGTGACCGGCTGGCTCGCGGCGCTTTCTGCAGTCTGCGTGCCTGCATCAGTCTGTGTTGTTCCCGTCGTCTGGACATCTTCGGAGGCTCCGGTGCCCTGCGTATCTTCACTGTTTGCAGCGGTCTTATCCGCATATTTTCCAAGGCCTTTGATGCTGAACCTCACCGTGCTGCCGGCCACGGGAATCGCTTCCGTATTCTGATCAAAGTCCACCTGATAATCCAGGCCTTCCTTCAATTCCTTTCTGTCCTCATCGAAGACTTGGATCTTCACCTTTTTATAGGCATCTGCCTTATTCGTGTAGTAGAACTCCCCGATGGATACGGTCATGTCGTCGATGGAGGCGTTCGCTGTATCCTCGTATTCGGTGGTGATCGTGCCCTTATAGCTGCCGATGCCGGTCACCCTCGCGGCCACCCTGGCCTTTGCAACCTTTTCCACGGTCTTGTACAGATAGGAGACCTTATAATCCTTCCCTTCCTCCAGCCTGATCGGCTCAGGGCCATTCCCGTTCTGCAGTGTCACGATGACCGCGGGCTTCGCGCCGGACTTTGTGTATCCCAGGGTGCTTTGGTCGATGCTGATCCCGGCTTTCTTATTCTCGATCGCAGCCTTCAGATCCATCTTCTCGATCTTAAAGCTCTGAGTCTTTGTGCCGGTGAAGCTTCCGCCGTTCTTCGCATAGAGCGTGAGCTTTGCGGTGCCGGCCTTCGTGTTGTTCGTCCAGACCGCGTCGAAGTTCTTCTCAATTTCCGCCCTGTCGCTGACTTGCTTTCCATCCACTGTCTTTTCAGCGGTGCTCAGCGTCTTCGGCTTGCCATCCGCGTCCTTAAAGGTGATGCTGAAGTCCGGGGTCTGCGTTACGCCGGTATAGGTCAGCGCCTTCCCGTCGTTCACATTGATCTTTACGGATGAAGCCTTGAGCAGCTCTGTTTCGCTGTAAACCCACTGATAAGAGGTTCCTCCCATAAAGTTTCTGCTATCCGAATGGAAATCGATGGTCACCGTGCTCCCGGTCTCCCTGCCATTCGCATCCGTGATCGGACTGACGGACAGATCGTATTCCTTCGCAGGAACCGTTTTCCCCTGATAAAGCACCACGGGCTTGCAGATGACGGTGTTGTTCTTCTTCGTGACCTCCATATTGGTCAGGATAAAGTCCTCAGGCATGGACTTTGTCCCGTCTGCCAGCGTAATGTCCGAAATGCTTGCCTTGTTGATGTTGAAATATATCTCCTTCGCAGGCATCTTCGCATAGGCGCCCTTGCCTTTGATCATCAGGGTGGGCTTCTGTGATGCGTTAATATCCGCCGCGTTCAGATTGTTCTTATAGCTGATCGTATAGTCCCTGCCTGCCATCAGGAGATTCCCGCCGAAGTACACATTCGGTTCAGGCTTCACCGGGGAGCCTGTGTAGGTCTTGTCCTCCACAGGGGCCACCCAGTAGCCGGACTGGGCATAATCCTCATCACCTTCGATGATCTGGCTGTTCACATTCACTTTGATCGTCACGGTGGGCCCGTCCTCGGAGGTACCGGTCAGGACCACAGCGCCTGCTGCCGCTGAAGTGATCGTAATGGTCCCGTTTTCATCATCCGAAAGCGTAAGGTAAGGAGTCACCAGCGTTTCGAGTCCGGATTCTGCATCTTTGACAGAGCTGACCGTCACTGTGCTCTCATTCCCTTCGGAATCCTTTTGCTTATATTCCGCGCTCCAGGTCAGCTGCTTATGCCCCGCGTTTTCCGGATACACCGTATAGGCGATCTTTGCGCTGTCCGCGACTGTCTGCCCGGTATCTGCTGCCAGGAAAGGCGCGTTCAGGATCACATCCTTCGCGCTGACGCCGATCTGAAGGGCCTTTTGCGCCGCCTTCACGATCACATTGACCTTGTTGCTCTTTACCCGGGGTCCCTGGACTAAGTTGTTGCTGCTGTCCATCTTATAGTTGATCATATAGCCGATGATATCGATGCCCTTCTCAGGTGTGGCTTTCAGCGCGGTCACATTGCCTTCCTTATCCACATTCACATACTCAGCAGCGTTGATCGCAGAGTCATCGGGTGCGACGACCTCCCAGTGAATGGGCGTGGGCGTATATCCATTGGGACCGGCGCTCCATTCCAGTTTCCGCGTATCCTTTTCGCTCATGATCAGCACGCTCGGAGAGACGGAAAGCGTCGTCACATCTGTTCTTCTGTTCACCTGGACCTTCACCTCAGTCCTCGCGATCTCTGCGCCCGCTTTTCCATCTGCGCCCTTTTCCCTGGCTACGATCGTGATCTTATCCGCGCCATTGGACAGACCCAGCACAGTGATCTTATTGGGATCAGCTTCGGTTTCGGTGGTCTCGTCGGAGACAGTTCCGGTGGCTGTACCGGAAACATTCCCTGTGGTCACTCTCACATGGTTATCCTCACTGAAGGCCTCAAGCATATAGTCATTCTCCGTGGGAACCATGCTGACCGTCAGCGTTTCCTCTTCCGCGACATCCAGGGACACATTTGTCTTATCCACGGAAATGCTCCTGCTTTCCACATTGAATTTCACAGAGGCTTTTTTCCCTTCGGAGCTCAGCTCATAGCCGCTGATCGCCGCGCTCACCTCCACATTTTTCACACCGTCGGCCGGAGTGACCTTTGCCGTAAAGAAATTACCATTTTCGGATAAGCTGGCTGCGGAGATCCTTCCCTGTTTCGCATCCATGCTCAGGCTGATCCGCGGCCTCTCGGAGACATCATAGCTGAAGGCATCCTCGGGCACTGCCGCCACCTTGATATTCGCGGCTCTGCCGTCAGCGGCATAAAGGGCTTTCTCCCCATTGGCATTCGTGATGCTGACACCCTTCAGCTCAGCCACATTGATCAGGTACTGCTTCGCGGAGGTGGTCACGCTGGTAAGCTGTTTCACGACAGCACCGTCCGCATCGACCTCATTCACGGTGAACTGCACGGCTGCCAGCGCACAGTGATTGCCTTTCTTTTCCACTGCAGTGACCTCGCCGCAGTACACCCCGTCCGTGTCCTCATTCGCTTTGATCGTAAAAGCGGTATTATCCGGATATACCCGGTATGCGCGGTCAAAACCGGAAACGGTCGTATCTAAAACAGCCTCCGCCTTAACCTGCAGCCCGTATTCTTCCCCGTATTCCTCTTCATAACCGACAAGGGAGGCAAAGATGTCTGCTTTGTTTTTCTTCGCATCATTGTTGGTCATGAGAGTGTCCAGACGATCATCTACGATCTCATAACGACTGTTGGTAAGCGTTGCGCCAAGCACCAGGATCGATGCCTGCGCCACGGTCTCGGTCTCCTGGGTTGTTTCTTTATTCTCTCCAACCACCGTTTTGGGGGCGGTGGCTGTGATCGTGATCAGGCCGGGCTTTGCTGCGGTCAGCACGGCAGTGGCGGAAGGCGCAGCCTGTCCTTCGACACCATCGTCCGGATCAGCTGTCACAGCAGCTATTGCCGCGGTGCCGTTCGTGAGCGTTAATCCCTGCTCCGCTGCGCCGTCGCTTGCGGTAAGTGAACAGGCTCCTGCAGGAAGGGTCAGCGTCAGGTCCTGGCCTTCCTTTACGATATAGAGCCCTCTGGTAGTCGTGACGACTCCTTCTTCTGCTGTTGTAGAAGCTACGAAGCTTACTCCTGTTGTTTCGCCGCCAGTGCTTCTGGTATTCTCCCGGGGATTCTCAGCAAACCCTGTGACCTCTTCTCCGGCTGCGGCGCCTTCATCCTCAATTGCCTCACCGGCTTCTTCTTCCGTTTCCCCATCGGCCTGCGCCGCGGCGGTTTCCTTTTCCTCGGCTGTTTCGCTTTCTGCTGCGGCTTCGCCGGTGATCTCTTCCCCGGCGTCACTCAGCATGTCTTCCAAATATTCCGCACCTTCGCCTGTCAGCTCCAGACTTTCCTCGTATTCCTGATAAATCCCCTCTTCGGGAGCTGCCGCCATTGCCGGCAGGACTGACCCCATGCTCATGGACGCCGCAAGGGAATAAGCGAAGATCCTGGCCGCTCTCTTCTTCCTGTAATATTCTCTCGTCTTTTTCATGATTCCTTCCTCCATTCCTTCAAACGATCAATAAGGGATTTCGTTCCTTTATTCTTCATGGTAAGCCGCCAGCGGACATTGGCGGCTCCGGTTTCCTTCGGGCTCTTGAAAGCCCCTTATGCTTTTCCTTTTTAAGGGGAACAGGAGCTTCGGCTTTTTCAGCGCCTGTCTTCTTTCCTGTTCACTATTTGTTACGGAATATGGGGGAAGAAATATCGTTGGGAATATGTTCAAAAGAAAAGGGTTAAAATTTTTTCAGATTTGACCCAAAAATTCTCTGTCGCAGCCGCGTACAGCAGGCCGCTTAAAGGAATCGCGGATAAAGCTTCATTGTATCTCCACGCTTCCCTGCATCCAGACCGTGCCCTTGAAGCGCCTGCCGGGGGCCGGATCGCCATAGAGATCCTCCCTGCAGATGCAGAGATCGAATTCCATATCATTGCAGGAAAGCCGCATCAGGTAAACGGTTTCCCCGGTGAGCCTGTTTCTGGTCTCCTCCACGGCGGCGATCTCCCCTAAGATGGAATACTGATCGCATTCCACCCCATAGGGCATGAAATAGTTATCCACGATCGTATAGACATCCTCTGTTTTCAGCTTCTTCGCGATCGCCGTATAGGTGTCCATGTCCTCGATGGTGAGATCCTCGATGGCATCCTCATCCCCGTTTCTGGCGGCAATGAGCTTTTCCTGATGAGATTTTTCCTCGCTGCGGTTTTTCATGCTCTGATCCTTGAAGATCGGCATCAGAATGCTGCCCTCTTTGGCCAGCGCGCTCAGACGCACGGGGGCATTCTTCGGAAACTCTTTCTCCATGGATTTCAGGCCGAGGATCGGGATCCGGTCCTGCAGATAAAAGATCAGGGATACCCCAAGCCGCAGATCATCGCAGACGCCGGCAAAGCTCCTGTGGAAGGAATGGGACTCGGCGCTCACCTCCTCCGTGGTGCTTACCACGGTGGACTCCAGATAGGGATAGAAAAAATCCGGGATAAAGGAATCGCCATCATCCGAGTCAAATGTTCCGCAAACAGTGATGCCGATCCTTTTCCCCAGCTCAAGAGAGAAGTCGGCCGCGATCGTGCCGTCCTCCTCCGTCCCGTACTGCCGTCTTTTCGGTTTCCGCACCGCCTGGGTAAAAAGACTCTTCAGTTCTTTCCGGCCGGGGGGCGTTTTAAACCCCACGGCCCGTAAAAACGCATGTGTCAAGGAACGAGCTTCTCCTTTCCTCCCATATAAGAACGAAGGACTTCCGGGATCCGGACGCTGCCGTCCGCTTCCAGGTTGTTTTCGAGAAATGCGATCAGCATTCTGGGCGGCGCCACGCAGGTATTGTTCAGCGTATGGGCAAAATACTTTTCCTTACCCTCGCCCTGCACGCGGATCCTCAGCCTTCTGGCCTGGGCGTCCCCGAGATTGGAGCAGCTCCCCACCTCAAAATATTTCTGCTGTCTGGGAGACCAGGCCTCCACATCCACGGATTTCACCTTCAGATCCGCCAGATCGCCGGAGCAGCATTCCAGCGTCCTCACCGGAATATCCAAGGTTCTGAAAAAGTCCACCGTGTTCTTCCAGAGGCGGTCAAACCACATCGGCGAATCCTCCGGTTTGCAGACGACGATCATCTCCTGCTTTTCAAACTGATGGATCCGGTAAACTCCCCTTTCCTCGATGCC
>CAMOOZ010000011.1 GCA_946621895.1 uncultured Lachnospiraceae bacterium
ATGTGCAGGATGATCCCTATATCCTTTATCAGGCGGCGCCGGATTATTCCACCTCCCTTTCCGAGAAGAATAATGTGGAGAGAGAAGTCACCGCCGCGGTGGAGGAGGGCTATGAAAACTTTATCACGGCGAGAAAAGCGTACATGCAGTCGAAGGAGGAATCCCGGAAGCTGGAGGAAAAGCTGATCGCGGATGAGGCGAAATATATTCTCGGCGAGCTGGAGAAAGAGGAATATGACATCGAGAAGGAGGAATTTGAAGCCCTTCAGACGGAAATGAATAAGAATCTCTCCACCTTAAGCGAGACCGCCTACAACTTTGACCGCACCACCTGCGGAGGCGCGTCGGAATATTATGAATCGGAGTCGACCACCTTGAGCCAGGCGGCCGGGGTGGAATCGCGAAGGCAAAAAACGGAATATGCAGAGGGGATCATCTATACGATCCGCTCCATCGTGTCCAGCCAGGAATTTGTCCTGAATGTCATTGTCCCGGAAGGCTTTACGGCGCCGGGGGGAGAAGCGATCAATGTGACGGACTTCGAGCTCTGGTGCGACGGGATAAGGATCGGCCAGAAAACGCCGGTCAGCCAGGGGTTAAAGCACCTTACCCTTACGGTGAGCGGGGTGGATGAGGTAAAGGTCCGTCTCTTCGACGGCAATAAGGTCCTCACGGACTGTGAGATCGATCCCGCCGTGACCAGCGGTCCGCTGCCCATTGCTTCCGGCACGGAGAGCGGAACTGTCCGCGAGGTTTTAGGCACTTATACCCTTGAGGACAGGCTGGACGAGGGCAGGATCAGCGCAGGGTTTACGATCTCCTCCAAATATCCGGTGCGGTATTACCGGATCAAGGACAAAGAGCAGGATGTGTATCTCTATGACGAGGCCTTTAAGGATATTGCGGAGGAATTCCTCTATATCTCTGTGATACGAAATGATTTTACACAATTAGAAATTGAACTATATGATGAGAACCGGAATCTCCTCCGCACCGGACAGTTTGATCCGGAAAGGATGGAAATTTACGAGGAAAGTCAGGCTGACGGGTGAAAAAGAACAGTTCGGAAAAACTGCATAGCCGTAAAGGCATATTCGCGGCGGCATTGCTGCTTGGCGTGCTCTTCCTTGCCCCGTTTGTCGGGCTGAACGGGAAAACGGCGTCTGCCCAGGGAAACGGCTCCTCTGCCGGTTATGGCAGGTCAGGGGCGATGGTGAAGCTGAAGAATTATATCGCCGAGCATGAGATCCCCAACCGGTATCTGTATATCGGCACCTATCTGATCGATTCTTCGGTGATCACGCCGCAGTATTATGATCTGGCGCAGAAAAGCATGCGCGCATCAGGTCAGAACAACCAGCTGTATAAATCGGAGCTGGCGGGCGGTGCCTGGCGGGATATCACCCCGGGAGGGATTGATTCCATCCGGCCCGGCGGCGCGGATGCGGCGTCCAGGAGCGGTGAGAATGGCGAAGAAAATGGAGGCGCCGGCGGCCGGACGGATGGTGACGGGAGCTCCGGGAGCGCTTCCGGTGGTCTTTCCGATGAGGAGATCGGCGAAAGCCTGATCAGCTGCGTGGTCGGGGAGGACGGGATCGCCAGGGATCCTAAGACAGGCGAAATGATGGATGTGTTCGGCAATCCCTATGACCTGATCGATTTGGAGGAGCTGAAGCCGTTAGTCGATCAGTTCAGCCTCCGTTATAATGACGCGGATCGAAATGCGGTGCAGGAGCAGGAGATCTACCTGACGCAGATGGCGCTTGGCGATCCGGAGGGACAGTATGCGGTGATCATGCCCCGTCTTGATCAGAATGAAGTGTCCTTAAAATGCGATGCGAGGCTGAATACGCTGCGGTCCAGATATTATGAAGTCCTCCTGCGGGAGGAAAAGCCCGGACAGGCCGCGCAGATCATGAAGCTCATGGAATCCGAGGATGCGAAGCGGAAAATGGAGGTTTTCCGGCTTCTGGCGGTAAATGGCGATGATTCCAGGCTTTCCATGCTGTCCAGGCTGATCTCTGAGGGCTCAGGCTTTGAGGGCGATATGGAAGAATTTGAACCTGAGCAGGACTATCTGGATGCGATCACAAAAAGCTCCTGGAACTGCCGCAGCTCTTATGATGCGCTGCGGACAAAGGTGGTCCAGAGAAGGACCGGCGTGGTGGGCGGAAACCGTTTTGAGCTGTCGGAAAGGATCACCACCCTTGCGGACGAGCAGCCCGATGCGACGGTGGAAGAGGCGAGGGAGTGCGCGGATAAGCTCTTTTACCTGGAAAACATTGAGAACGGCGTGATCAGAGAGCTTCGGCCCGAATGGGAATATTGCAGGGATCTGGTGAGCCAGGCGCAGGCGACCCTGTCCGAGATGGCGCGGGGCGGCAATTATGAATACGGCGGTCCGGGGGTTGATCCGGATCTCCGGGATGAGTACATGGGGATTTTCTATTCCCTGCTTGAGCAGGCAAGGATTGAGCTGCAGCAGCTGATCGAAGCAAAGGTGCTCAGGGAGAAGTCGCTCTACGACACGGAGAAGGAAGAGACGGAAAATACACTCCGTTTTCTGGCTGCGGAGATGAATCTCAATGCCCTGCTGCTGACTTCCGCCGGGGATACGGGATTTTTCCGGGAGTATATTGAGACCAGCCTGAATGCGTATGGTTCCTGGCTGCAGGCAACTTATGACCGGATAAAGAGCGCCGCCGGCGGGAATGACGGGGAAGCGGAAAAGGAAAAAAAGGCGCTGGACGAGGCGTATGCCAGGGCGGTGGATGATGAGGACTATGCGAGGGCGAGAGAGCTCGAGCTGGAATTGGCTGCCTATAATGCCGTGTCGGATAATTCCGGAGAGGCCGGAGAGATAGAGGATTTTTCCGATTATCTGCCGGGAGGCGGGAATGCGGAGACCTTCCGGGAAAACCTGGCAAAGCTTGTGGACGGCATGCTTTCTGCGGGGGATACCTCCTTAGTGCTTCAGATCGCAAAGGAGCTTTCCGACAGGGGGGATGTTGCCAATCTGGATCGCATCCTGCAGTCGGTAAGAGAGACCGGACAGCCGGAAGAGCTGTATGAAAAAGTAAAGGAATATCGGGATGCGGCGGCTGCGGCCGGGGAAAGGCCCGGGCCGCAGGTCTCTGACACGCAGAGTGATCAGACAGATCAAAGTGCAGGCACCGGAAATGACGGCGCCGGAAGCGGCGGAACCGGAAATAACGGCGCAGGAGGGAGCGGCGCAGGGAATGCCGGGGCCGGAAATGGCGGCGCAGGGAATGCCGGGAACGGAGATGGCAGCGCCGGAGGAAACGGCAGTGAAAGTGCCGGGACAGGAAACGGCGAAGCGGATGATGTCGCGGCGTTGGATGCAGGAACATTAGAGGGTGAGCCGGCGGATGCCGATGCGGCGGATGGGACAGAGGACGCATCCGGAGAAGGGGAAGGTGATGGCTCCGGCGAGTCCGGAAAAGGCAAAGAGAACATGCGCAATGCTACCGGCAAGGGGCAGCGTTATGTGGCGCCGAGCAAGGCGGATCACACCCCGAGCGCCCTTTCCGACAGTGATATAGAGGATGCGATAGAGAGCGCCCTTGGCGGTCCGTTTTCCGGGCTTTCCCAGGATGCGAAGGCGGCGGTGGTCGCTGCATTGAATTCCTACGGCATGAATCATGGGGATGCCGGGTGCCTTGACTATGCAAGAAAGCTCCTTTCCACCATCATGGGGGAAAAGAATGTGCTGGTCTATACAAAATATAAGCATAACCGGATCTATGAGCTGGTAAGCATGGGCGTCATCGACAGGGCGAGAAGCTTTACCGGGTACCGCTGGGTCAGTATCGGCGGGAAGGAGAGCCTGGCGGCCTGCGGCGAGGCGGGCAAGGACGGGATCATGGGAGGGATCCGGTTTACCGTAGAGGTGGGAGAAAGAAGGCTCGTCCTGCCGGATGGCATGAAATTCGAGATGGGCCTGGTGGTATACACGCAGCAGGATCATTATCTTGATTCCACGGGAGAGACGAATTATCCCTATCTGGATGAGGCTGTAACGGAGATCACGCTGAACATCCGGAGTGAATATATCAACAATACGGATTATGCCATACTGATCACGGAGAAAATGCAGCGGATGGTGGATAAGATCATAAAGGCACTGGAAGAGAGGATCCGGTCTTGAATAAGGGAAAACATCCAGGGAAAAAAATCCGGCAGATCGCAGCGGCTCTTGCCATGGTGATGCTCGTCTGCTCCATACAGATGCCAAGTGTCTTTGGTGCTTTTGATGTTTCCATCACGGATGCCTCCAAAAGTGAGCAGTGGGAGAAAAACCGCGCGCAGACTTACGCGGAGGTAAGGGAAATGCATCCGGAGTATTTCTATAAGGGCATGCTCTGGATCGGCACCTGGCTGATCGATTCCACGGTGCTCAATGATTCCATGTATAATCTGGCCAACGACAGCGTCGAGAAAAGCGGGCAGAGCATTTTCTACTATTATTCGGAGCTTGCGGACGAGGCAAACGGAGAGTGGCGGGACGCGGGAAATGCCACGGGCTTAAAGGACATCACCTTTGAGGGGGAGAAGGTTCCGGAATCTGAGTTGAATCCGCTCTGGATCGCCTATGTGGTGCTGGCGGACGGCAAGGTGAGGTCGGTGGAGGATGTGGCCACGGGAAGGGGAGGCGCCTCGACCATCAATCCCTTTAATGTGGTCAATCCATATGACATCCTGAATCTGCCGGAGCTGGACTCCGTCAAGACCCAGTTCGGTCAGTACGAGCAGCAATACAGCGAGTGGATCAATAATAAACAGTCCAGCCCCACCTTCGACTGGATCCAGGAGCAGCACCGTTGCATCACCTGCGCTGCGCTCAGACTTGATAACTGGACGCCCCTGACCTCAAGATTCCCCTTCCTGCGGCAGAATATGCAAAACGGGGAAACGCAGCAGTGTGATCAGGATCTGGACACATTATATTCCTATTATTCCTATTACTGCGATCTGGGACAGCGGGAATACGCGGATGAGATCATGCGTCTGATGGAGGCCACGGATGCGAGAAGGCGGGCGATTTCCTATCGCTGGCTTTCCATTGAAGGCACGGACAGGCCCACCTCCCAGCAGGCGATGAAGGATGCGGAGAATGCATCGAAGTATCAGGATTTTGTGCAGAAGTATGGTACCTGGGAGGAGGTGCAGAGGGATCCCAATAGATTTAACGGTGGATTTGGGGAGTTTGTCCAGTATGGTTTTTTCTATGTGCCTGACGGTCCTCTAGGTTACGCCATGGTGTTTCAGCGGGCCTTTGGCGCTCATCCTTCCCAGTATACGCCTCCCCAGGCGAGCAGCTTAAACCAGATTCCCCGCCTGGCCACGGCGCAGAACCTGATCTATTCCGGCATCACCTATAATCAGCGCCGCAGGGGCCGGGATGATGAAGGCGAATTTAACGACAATTATTATGATGTGGTCTTTACGCCGGATTCCGCCTATGTGGATGCCCTGAGCGACGCGCTGGAGAAATGCCAGGAAAGCTATGCGAAGTATGAGCAGCTTTCCATCACGGACAACGCGGAGCAGATCCTGCAGCATAAAATTTATGAAACCGCCGAGCGGACCATCACCTATGCCAGAAACAGGAATATGGAAAGCCTGGAGTCAAACCTTCATGAGCTTGTCCTGCTGGGGCATTTGGAGCAAAACGCCATCGTGGAGCGTGAAGCGGAGAGAAGCAGGCTCAGGGATCTGATGAACGAGGCGAATAACCGGCTCACTTCCAGAATCAGCGCCGGGGCTTCCGCTGATTATCAGACGGCCCAGAGTGAAGGGAAGGAAGACAAGGTATTAAACGCCATTCTGGAGGAGCAGAAGGGACTGGCCACGAATGTGGTGGGGCAGCTTCAGTTTTTCACCTCCGAAATGACGGATCGTCTGGATAAGGACGCGGCCGTGAGCTTTATCGACGCGCAGATCAACTGGACGGAGAGCCGCAGGAGCGTGATCAGGCAGGACGGCTTTTCCGCCAAGGCCGGCGAGGTGCTGGATGCGCATATCGCGTGGTTAAGGCAGCTTCGCAATAAGATACTTGGGGATGAGACCGGGGACGAGGATCTGGATAAGCTGAAGGCG
>CAMOOZ010000012.1 GCA_946621895.1 uncultured Lachnospiraceae bacterium
CATCCACCTGGGAATCAATATCCGCTTCCATCACGGCGATCTTCAGCTCCCCCTTCAGGGCCTCGATCAGCCGCTCCAGACAGGTGGTCTTGCCTGCTCCCGGAGAGCCCATCAGATTGATCAGCAGGGTATGCTTTTCCCTGAGACTTTCCCTCAGCGCCTCCGCTTCCTTTTCGTTTTCCTTAAGGATATCTGTTTTTACGGTAAGAACCCTGATTCCGCTCATCGCCTTGTTCTATTCCTCCCACCCTCAGGTTTATTCCGGTTGGCTTATCCCCAATCCCTATTGCTCAGCCGGTCCGTGTGATCGGATCAAGCCGCCTTACAGAAAAAGCAAAATACGCTTTTCCCATAGCCGATTGAAGCTGTCCGATCCCTTACTTCTTCCCGAACAGCCCCTGCACCGCTCCGGCGGCCTGGGAGAGCATGTCGCCTGCAAGCGCGGCCTTCACCCCGCCGACGATCTGGTCCTCCATGCCGTCCGGAATATCGATCCCGGAGAGCCCCTCGATGGTCTTCACCGGATCCTTCTGGAAGGAGGAAAGCAGATTCGGATCCCCCTGCACCTTCTTTACGATTTCGTCGATCTTTGCCTTGATGTCCATTTGTTTTCTCCTTTCTTTTGTTTACGGATATATTTCACGGCCATTGCCAAAAACGGCTGTGGTCGGCCTTAACGCTAATCCCCCGCCAGCCGCTTTTTCCGTTCCCGGTAATCCGGAAGCGCCTTTTCCACGATCCCCCAGAACCGGGGATTATGCCCTCTTTCCAGCAGATGCGCCAGCTCATGCACCACCACATATTCCGCGCACTCTCTGTCAAAACGGATCAGCTGCAGGTTAAAGGTAAGCTTTCCCGTCCGGACATTGCAGCTGCCCCAGCGGGTCTTCATATCCCGGATGTTAAAGCCCGCAGAGCGAACGCCCATTTTCGGTTCCCAGTACGCAATGTATTCCCTCAGCAGAGCCCTCAGTGCCTCACGCTCTCCCGGCGCCTCCGGACGCCGCGCCGCGCCGCGCGCGATCGCCCTTTCCCGCTGCGCGGCGATCCATTCCGCATGCATGGAAACAAATCCGCTCAGATAATCCCGTGAAACACGGAGGGGCGCCGTCACTACCACCCTTCCGTCCTCCTTCACGCGGATATAGGAATTCTTCTGCTTTTTTTTGTAAACAGAGATGGAGATGCCGGGAAGCTCCGGCACCGCAAGCTCATATTGTGTTTCCCGTCTCGTAACCCATCCTCGCATGATCAGTCCAGCACTGCCGTCACCATGTTTTTGCCATCCGTATACTGATAATCCATCTGCCTTGCCGAATGCTTCAGGATCCTTATGCTGAGCTCATCCCCCTGCTGAATGGGATCGATCCGCTCTCCTGCCCAGCTGATGCGCAGAAGAAGGCTTTGATCCGTTTCCGCGTATTCCGCCTGAAACTCGATGAGTGAGGCGATCCCGAGCTTCAGCAGAAGCGTCTGCAGGCAAAACTCCTCTACCCACCGGATCAGCTTGTCCACAAGGCTTCGTTCCAGCATATTCCTTTCTCCGAACTGCATGATCTCCGTATTCATTGTCATAAAATCAAAATGCTCGGAGGTAATAGAATTCTGATAAAGCTTCAGCTGCCGGATAAAACGCCTGGTCTTTTCCTTTTCCGGCTGATCAAAGATCTGCTTCGGAGCACCCTCCTCATAGATCACGCCCTCATCCATATAAAAGACGCGGGAGGACACATCTCTGGCAAATTTCATTTCATGGGTCACGATCAGCATGGTCATCCCTTCGTTTGCCAGACGGCGAATCACCGTCAGCACCTCGCCCACCATGGTGGGATCGAGAGCGGATGTAGGCTCATCAAACAGGATCAGCTCGGGCTCCATGGCCAGAGTCCGCACAATGGCCACCCGCTGCTGCTGACCACCGGAAAGGGAATCCGGATACTGAAAGGCCCTGTCGGAAAGCCCCACCATCTCCAGGAGCTCCATGGATCGCTTAAATGCCTCCGACCGGCTTTTTTTCAGCAGCTCAACCTGGGCAAGCATCACATTTTCCACCGTGCTCAGATGGGGAAAAAGATTAAAGGACTGGAAGACCATTCCCATGGATCTCCGCATCCGGTTCAGATCATAATCCTTTTTTGTCGTCGTTTCCCCACGGAAGATGATCTCACCGCAGGAGGGCTCCTCCAGCCGGTTCAGCAGATTTAAAAAGGTGCTTTTCCCTGTTCCTGAAGGGCCGATGATCGAGATCACATCTCCTCTTTTCACTACGCAGTTCACATCGGAAAGGGGCTTTACCTTCCCGAAATCCTTCCCCAGATGAGCTACCTCCAGAAGCTTCTCTCCTTCCCTTTTTTCCGGCGTGGCCTCCCCGTCCAGCGCGTCCGGCAACTGATCATTATTCGTTACATTTTTCTGCGCGGAAACATCTGCGGCAGCTTTTCCGGCACCTGTTATCCCCCGGGCAAAACGCAGCAGCCTTCCCGATGCCTGATCCGCCGAAAGCGGGACCCTTCTGAGCTTCGGGTCAAACTTTTTTTGCAGAACCTTCAGCCAGGAGGTCAGAAGCATGGCCAGCAGAAAATAGATCAGTGCCGTCGCGATCAGGGGAAAAAATGCCTCATAGGTCCGGCTCCTGATGATATCCGCCTCCCTGGTAAGATCCTGCACGGAAATATACCCGGCCACAGAGGTCAGCTTCACCATGGAGATAAACTGCCCGATATAAACCGGCAGGATATGGATCACGGCCTGTGGAAGCACCACCTTGACAAAGCCACGGACCGGCGTAAAGCCAAGAGCTTTCGCCGCCAGCGCCTGCCCCCTCGGCACCGCACTGATCCCGCTTCTGAAGTTCTCCGAGGTATACGCTGCAAAATCCAGGGAAAACCCGAACACACAAACCCAGAAGGCGGAAAAGGGGGATTCGGCGAACACAATATAATAGAGCACAAGCAAAAGCACCACGATGGGCACACCCTGCTCTATCCGGATGAAGAGCCTTGCAAATGCCTGGGCAAAGAGCTTCCTGCTCATCCTGAGGGCACAGAGAAGCGCTCCCAAAAGTGTACCGAAAATACCCGCAAGTACAGAGATCTGCGCGGTTACCAAAAGGCCGGAGAGTACATTTTTCCATCGATCCTCCCGGATAAAGGTTTTCTCAAAGCTCTTCCCGATGTTTTGAAATAATGCCTCTATCTTTGAGGTCTGCCCCTCTCCCGCCGTTTCCTCTGATCCTCCGGCGTAGTTTTCCCGGTTGATCAGAACATAAACCGGATCGGAATAGAGCTCATCCGAAAAGAGCATTTCCTCGCTCCGTTCCTCGGAGTAAACCATTCCATAACAGAACAGATTGTATTTTCCCGTGCTGAACCCCGCCAGAGCGCTGTCCAGTTCCACATATTCGATCTCGGGCGTATATCCGGCATAAGCGCAGAAATGATAGAGCAGGTCCAGATAAAAGCCGCAGGGGTTGGAGCCGTTCATATAACAGAACGGTGCCCAGTCCGGGACGCTCACCACGCTCAGCGTGCCTTTCTCCTCTCCCGTCATGGGAACAGGATCGATATGATCTGGCGCGGTATCCTGATTTTCCCACTTTTTGTACAGAGCCTCCATGCTGCCGTCTTCCCTGATGATCTCCAGATAGGCGTTAAAGGAATCTCTGAGCTCACGGCCGAAAGCAGTGTCTTCCATGGCAAAGCTGCAGCGCAGTTTTCCCACGGGCTCGGCAAGCTGAACGAGCCGAGGCTCCGTATCCAGATATTCCGCCAGGCTCGACTTTTCAGCCAAAAAGGCATCTGCCTTTCCCTGGGCCACATTCATGGACAGGTCGCTCCAGGTGTTCACATACCTGATAACCGAGTCCGGAAACTGTTCCTGAACGATTTCCGTAAATGCGGAGCCTGTGACCACGACAAAGGTTTTTCCATTCAGATCCGCAGGAGATGACCACTCTCCTCCCTCTGTTTCTTCCGGCCTGCCGGTCAGATAAAGCAGAAAAATCAGACCTGTGATCAGGACAAGGAGCAGGAATTCCGCAGCGATGATCTTTTTTCTGTTCTCAGTCATGCTCTTGCCTTTCCCGTTTTCCATCGGGGCCTGCTGTCAAACCAACCGTATCATAAACCTTCATTTACATCAGCACTCTGCAGAAGCAGACCTGTTCCTTGCGCCGATGCGGAATAAAAACAGCTGATGATCCACCTCAAATAGTACCATATACAACCCGAAAACGGAATCATGACAAATCCAATCGAGCAAGGGAGACGAAGTCGCACCCTGCTCGCCGCCCGGGGCGCGATGGCAAAGCCATAAATTACATCTGCGCGGCCATGGCATAAATCGAGTAGGGAAGACGAAGTCGCACCCTGCTCGCCGGCGGCGCGGCGTGCCGCTTTGCGGCAAATCTTCTTCTCGCCGCGCCTGCCAAAAAAGAAAAAGGCCGCGTGGATACGCGGCCCTTTTTCAGCAGGTAATGGGAATCGAACCCACCTCCCTGGCTTGGGAAGCCAGTGTACTACCGATGTACTATACCTGCAAACATAGACAGTATACAGGATATGCGATCAGAATGCAAGCCCGTTTTTTTAATCCGCAGCTCAGGCCACCCCCCTTCAGTCTGTCTTCTCCTCAGTCCGCCCCTTCTCCCTGCAGGGCCTGTTCGGCGATCTCCTCTTCATAATCCCTGATCTTTACCTCCCAGCGCCGGGAAAGCTCCTCTTCCCCTCTTCTGTCCGGAAGAGGGGCCCTGCCGTATTCCGGGCTTCCCTCTCTTAAGAGCCTTCCCAGATGATCTGTGATCTTATCCGCCCCGGAAAGGTTCAGATGAAGTCCCGCGTCATAGGTGTCTTTGGAAAAATCAAGCCCCGTTTCCTCGATCAGTTCAAGA
>CAMOOZ010000013.1 GCA_946621895.1 uncultured Lachnospiraceae bacterium
CCGATGCCGAAGCAGTCCAGATCCTTTTCCAGATGCGCGGCAAGGATATCCTTTTTGAAATGCGCGAAAACCCTGATCCGTCCGGGATCACCGATCACTACGCTCGGCGCGGGATCCACCACGCGCTGCGGGACGGTAAAGCTGAAGGTGGAGCCCTTCTCATATTCGCTCTCCACGAATATCTTCCCGTTCATCAGCCTTAACAGCCGCTGGGAGATCGCAAGGCCCAGGCCTGTCCCCTCCACATTTCTGTTGCGCTTGGAATCCACCTGCTGGAAGGATCTGAAAATCCTGTCCAGATCCAGCTTTTTGATGCTGATGCCGGTATCGGTGACGGCAAAATCAAAATCGATCAGCTCCTCAGATCTCCGCTTAAAGCTTAAGGATATCGTCACGGAGCCGATCTCCGTAAATTTTGCCGCATTGTTTGCCAGATTGAGCAGCACCTGCTGGATCCGGAGATTGTCTCCCTCCAGCATCTTCGGGAGCCTGGGATCCACATCGATCAGCAGCTCCACATTCTTGCCGTCGAGCCTGGTCATGACCATATTCGATACATCATGCACCACGCTCATGGCTTCATATTCCACGGGAATGATGTCCATCTTCCCGGACTCGATCTTGGAAAAATCCAGGATATCGTTGATAATGGCCAGCAGATTATGGCCGGAGGATTTGATCTGGTTCAGGTAGGCCCTGGTAGAGCTGTTCAGATCCTCTCTTAAGGCCATTTCCGCCATGCCGATCACGGCATTCATCGGCGTCCTGATCTCATGACTCATGTTCGCCAGAAAATCGGACTTCATGTTTGCCGCGCGCTCGATCTCCCGGGAAGCCTTCTCCACCTGACGCTTGCTCTGGTAGATCTCATAACGGGAATAAGCCATGTTCGAGACGGTCTCGGAAAGCGTATGGAGAAACTTCGCGCATCGGTCGATGTGTTCCTTTGTGACCACGGGGATCTTCTGCGCGGCTTCCCAGTATTTATCCGGATCCACGCCGATCTCCTTCGCCAGGCGCCTGATCCTTTCCTCCTCCAGCTTTGTCGTGACGACCTGTCCGCCGGTGATGCAGCCCACGAGCCTCCCCTTCGCGATGATCGGCGCAGAGAAATCAATGAGGCCCGCATGACAGTAATAGACATTCGGATAACCGGTCTTCCACGCCTCCTCAGCGCCGAAACGGTCGCACCATTCACAGCGCTGCAGACCGATCTCTGTTTCCCTGGTGTATTTTCTGCAAAACTCCGTAAAATTACAGGGCTCGGTGATCAGCATGCCTTCCTGATCCGTGGCAAGCGCAGCCAGACCGGTCATTTTTGAAAAGGCATCCAGCAGCCGCTGCATTCTGTCCATGTCCAGCAGCTCTACGATATGGATGTCTTCTTCCTGGTTTTCTTCTGTCTGTATATCCCTGACCTTTGCCATTATCCGATCACGCTTTTGACCATTCCCATCAACTGTTTCTTATCCACCGGTTTTAAAAGATAACCCTGGGGCTTTAAGGATAAGGCCTCCTGGATCTTTCCTCTTTCCTGCATCCCTGTCAGAAATACGACCGGGATGTTCTTCGTCTTTTCGTTTGCCCGCAAATGCTTCAGCACCGTGGGCCCGTTCTCCTCGGGCATCACATAATCCAGAAGGATCAGGTCCGTATGGCGCTTTTCGAGGAAACGATAGGCCACCTTCCCGCTGATCGCGCTGCCCACATCATAGCGGGTATGCAGATGATCCTTGATGATCTTCAGCATCAGGGGATCATCATCGATGATCAGGATATGCTTTTTCGGCCCGGTAAATTCCTCATCCTCTTCCGGCTCCGGAGACACCAGCTTATTCATGCTCTGATCCAGTGACGGAGCCTGACGGGGAGCGGCCGAAGCGGCATTTCCCTCCGCGCTCGGCGCTGCCTGTCCCGCGGCCTGGCGGCCCGGCAGCACAAGATCCTCTTCCATGGAAAGCTCATTTTCCAGATCGGCCAGCTCATCAAAGAGATTTCGCGGAGCGCCTCCCCCTTCCTGGGCCAGTTCGCTCTGATATTTCGCCATATCCCGTTCATGCATCTTGCCGCGCAGATCGTTCATCCCCTGTTCGGACAGGGACTGCCCCTTGATGAACTGCGCGATCCTGCGCTGCACCTCATCGATCTCAAAGGGCTTCGGGATCGCCAGGGCGCAGGCGCCGGGCGCGGAATCCTCCAGCTCCTTTAAGTCGCTTTTTTCTCCCACGGCGATCAGGACCATATTCGCTCTTTCCAGACGCCTTTTCAGAGAATTCAGCTTATTCATGTCATCGATGGATTCCCTGCCCAGGCAATAAACCATTGCCCTTGGCTTGATCAGCTCGATATGCCGCAGCAGATCCTCGTAGCGCTGCGAGCTTGTAATGAAATCCAGCTCCGGATCCGGCTGGGAGAAAAAGTCATCGATCAGGGAATTATTCCGTCCGATCAGGATCACCTTTAAACGCATGAAGCATATACCTCGCATCAAAAACAATAATAACTCATTATACTTTACATTTCTTCTTTATGCAATCTGACAAAGGCATCTCTTGCGCCTTGTCCGCCCCCACAAATGAGTCAAATTTGCCTGGAGAGCAAGCTCTCCGATCAAATCTGATTCATTGGGGGGGGGCTGAATAGTTACAAAAAGAGCCTCCCGAAAGGAAGGCTCTTGATGAATATCTGATTCAGGCAATCCAGCGGATCACTCGATGATGGATACGACCCTGCCGGAACCCACGGTTCTGCCGCCCTCGCG
>CAMOOZ010000014.1 GCA_946621895.1 uncultured Lachnospiraceae bacterium
CCCCGCCGGCAGTCTGATCGATATCCGCGATCAGAGCAACTTCTTCCAAAAACTCTCCCAGTGTGGCATTCTCTTTGTCCTGTTCAAAGCTGACTGCCTTCGTGATCAGCTCTTCGATGTTTTCCAGCCTGTCCTTATCTTCCTCATCACCGCTTGTCAAAAGGGCATTCTCATATCCGGTATCCTTCAGGATACGCTCCAGAAGGCCTTTTATGCTGCCTCCCTGCGCAAGCCCCTCCCTGAGGTCTGTGATCAGCGCGGCAAAATCCTTCAGCTTTTTTCTTGCCCTCTCCACTCCGGGAATCTCCTCTGCGCGGGCAATGGCATCATAGAGACTGATCCCACTGGCCCCTGCGTACTCCCTGAGCTTTGCCACTGTCGCGGCGCCGATCCCCCTCGCGGGAACATTGATGATCCGCTGGAGCGCCAGCTCATCTGCCCCGTTATTGACCGTTTTCAGGTAGGCCAGCATATCCTTTATTTCTTTGCGGGCGTAAAAATTCTGGCCTCCCACCACCTGGTAGGGCAGCCCCTCCATGATAAACGCTTCCTCCAGCGCACGGGACTGCGCATTGGTTCGATACAGTACGGCATGGTCGGACAGCTTCATTCCCCTTTTCAGATCGGCCTTTACCTGATCCGCGATCCCTCCGGCCTCCCCCCTTGCGGTGTCATAGACCTTATAGTGGATCAGTTCACCCTTTCCCCTGTCCGTCCAGAGGGCTTTTTCCTTTCTGCTTTCATTATTTGCGATCACGCCGTTTGCAGCATCCAGGATATTCTGTGTGGAGCGATAATTCTGTTCCAGCCTGATCACCTTTGCTTCCGGGAAATACTCCTCAAAATCCAGGATATTCCGGATATTTGCGCCGCGGAATTTGTAGATGCTCTGATCATCATCCCCCACCACGCACAGATTTCTGTGCTCCTCACTGAAAAGCCTGACCAGCTCAAACTGGGCGGTATTCGTGTCCTGGTATTCATCCACCATCACATACCGGAAACGATTCCGGTAATTTTCAAGCACATCCGCGTCCTGCCGGAAAAGCTGCACGGTATAGAGCAGAAGATCATCGAAATCCATCGCATTGCTTTTCTGCATGGTTTCCTGATAAAGCTTATAGGCGGAAGCAATCTTTTTTTCCGTATAGTCAAAGGCGCCCTGGGCAAATTCCTCCGGACCCTGCAGCACATCCTTTGCCCGGGAGATCGCCCCGCGGATGGCCTTTTCCTTAAATCTGGCCGGATCCAGATTCAGACGCTTCAGCACATCCTTCATCACCGATTTCTGATCATCCGTATCATAGATGGAAAAGCTGTGATCAAAACCGATGCGGTCCGCGTGTCTGCGAAGTATCCTCGCGCAGAGTGAGTGAAAGGTGGAAACCCATATGCTCTCGGAAAATGCCCCGACCATGGAATCCACCCTCTCCCGCATCTCACCGGCCGCCTTATTCGTAAAGGTGATGGCCAGGATATTCCAGGGCTTTACCCCGCAATGAACGATCAGCCAGGCAACCCTGCTCGTCAGCACCCGGGTCTTTCCGCTGCCGGCGCCGGCCAAAATAAGAAGCGGCCCTTCCGTATGTCTGACCGCCTCTGACTGTCTGTCGTTTAAACCTTCCAGTTGAATCATCTCTTCCCCGTTTTCCTGCGCAATTCCCTTGCTTTTTTGTTTTTGGGCTTCTCCTCTTTCCGGGGGATCGCATCCACCAGCTTTTCGATCAGCAGCTTTTTCACATACACATCAAAGCTGAGCATGCAGATAAAGGAAAACTGCCTTAAAAATTCGCCTTCCTCCCCGGAAACACCGGCAAAGGTTTTCTCCGCCGTCTTAAACTGCCCGGAGACCTGCTTCTTCAGCTCCTCCACGGCCTCTTTTTCCAAAGAGAACACTTCCTCATAGATCTTTACCAGGGAAGGACGCCTCAGTCCCTCATGATGCTCCTTTAACGGGCCCAGAAGCGTCTCGATATCCCCGATGCTCATCACATTTTTATAATAATAAATGAACAGTAAAAATATCAGGTGATCTCGATTGTATTTTTTCTTATCCGGAGGGGGAAGCAGTTTATTTTTGGCATAGTTGTTGATCATCGTCCTGGTCAGGATCTTATCGGATTCCGGATACCTGGTCGAGGGCTTCAGAAAATCGCTGAGCAGGGTCGTGACCTGATCCATATAAAGCGGGATATCCGGCATCTCCTTTATCGGAAGATAATCGATCCGGTCAAGGCTTTCCAGAATACTCTCCAGAAGCTTTTCGCTGTCCAGTCTCATCCGCTGATCTCCATCAGAGAGACCGGGTTTAAATAGATCCCGTTTTGTTTCACCTGATATCCTAACACCTGATTGTCCTGATAGACCGTGATCAGCGCATCTCCCTTTTTCACTTCATCGCCGGGTTTTCTTTCGGTAAAGCCGGCATTACGGTAGATTGACTGATAACCGTTTCCATGATCGATCACAATGACATTTCCATACACAGGATCCGCCTCCACCGAAGAAATGCTTCCGGAGCCGGAAGCCACCACCTTGGCCCCTGCTTCGGCGGTAAAATCCAAAACCGGACGCCCCTGCTCGTCAACTCTTTCCCCGGTACCGGCCCTGCCATCCACAGGCATCCCCTTCGGCAGGTGTGCCTCCTCATCCTCTTCCAGCTCCTGCCTGACTTCATCGATCCTCGACTGCACGGCCTGTGTCAGCACGGCGTTCTTATTCTCCAGGGAGATATTTTCCAGTAAGAGCGCGTCATTCTCCTCTCTGAGCTGGTTGATCTGCGCTTCCCTGGCTGTATAGAGCTGCCTGCTTTCACTGCCTTCTCTGAGCGCTCTGACAAGAGAAAAAGAAAGCAGTGCCATTACGATCAGGAGTCCCAGCAGACAAAAACGCACAAATCTGTCGGAAAAAAGGGTCCGTCCCATCGTGCCGTCCCGCCGTTCGGAATAAAGGATCAGCATATACCTTTTTCGCTGACGATAGCGTCTCGCGATGGGATTTTCATGGAAAAACTCACGATATGCCGCGATCGTCTGCGTGCTGAGCATCCCCCTCAGAATGCGGTCCAGCTCCCCCTCCTGTGCGATTGTCGTCTCTTCTTCTTTCATAGCACAGGATTATACCATGATTGACCTTCTCATTGCATAGCGGCGCAAAAAAAATTATGCCATTTTTTTTGTGGATATTTACTTTTGGGGATAACTGTGTTATTCTATGTGATGTTGTGGGGGATTCTCCCTGTCAAATGGACCCACAGCAATTTAACTATTCAACAGTTTGGAGGTATCAGGATGAAAGGTACAGTGAAGTGGTTCAACAATCAAAAAGGTTATGGATTTATTTCAGATGAGGAAGGCAAGGATGTATTCGTGCATTACACCGGACTGAATATGGAAGGCTTTAAATCATTGGAAGAAGGCGCTTCCGTGGAGTTCGATGTCGTTGACGGGACGAAGGGTCCTCAAGCAACCAATGTGACCGTGATCAAGTAAATTACCGAAAAAAGCGTGCCTTTTCCGAATTCATAGATCACCGATTGGGAACCAAAAGCCTCATGCAGAATTGCAGGGGCTTTTTCTTTTTGTATTTGTATTTGTTCAGCAGAGCAGATACTTTCATTTTATGGCAGGCGCGTCAGGATCGATCTGGCGTTCC
>CAMOOZ010000015.1 GCA_946621895.1 uncultured Lachnospiraceae bacterium
GATCGCGCCGATGCCGCTTCTGCCAAGCGCCTCCAGCGCATAGCCGCCCACGCCGCCGCAGCCGAAGACCAGGATGCGCTTTTCCGCGAGCTTTTTTATCCCATCCCTGCCGAGCACCATTTCCGTGCGGATAAACTGTTCCCCGGGCCCGGAATGCGCTGTTTCCATGTGATTTTCCTCCGATTAACAAAGAAGATCTGCCGTGCCGCTGTTTGCGGGAAACGCATTTGATCGGTTCGTTTCCTATACTATACACGATTGACCGGAGATTGAACATGCGTTGCCGTTAAAATTGTGGTATCTTTTCAGCACCCCATTCACAAACCGCTACGCGGTTTGCTCATGTGGACGGCCAGAGGTGCTACGCACCTTGTCCGCCCCCGCAAAATGAATCAGATTTGCCTGGAGAGCAAGCTCTCCGATCAAATCCGATTTACTTTGCGGGGGTGCTGAACAGATAAAAATGTGATACATTGTTATCATCGGAAAATCAAACGGTCGGCAAACAGGAGCGGGACGATGAAGGAGCATTTTCAGGATCTGTATGAGCGCGCCATGCAAAGGCAGATCTTCTGTTTTACGGACTTTTTGTCCATGGATGAGCGGGGTGAGCTTTTGGGGATGGTGAAGAGCGGGATGATCAATGCGTCATTTCTGCGTCTGTTCGGCGGTTATGAGGATGCGGAGAGGGTGGTTGCCCGTTTTGGTTCGTCTGCGGATTTCGGGTGGGAGGAGGATTTCCCCATCTGCGTATTAAGGATCGATCCGTTGAATGAGCGGTTTTCCGAGGAGCTGACTCACCGGGATTATCTGGGCGCATTGATGCATCTGGGCATTAAGCGGGAGCTGGTGGGCGATATCCGCATTGCGGGGAATACCGCGTATCTTTTCGTCCTTGAACGGATCGCGGAATTGATCTCCGGGGAACTGACCAAAGTAAAGCATACCTCGGTGAAGGTTTCTCCCGCAGATGATTCCGCCGGCCTTCCGAAACAGGTCTGGCGGGAGCTTACCCTGAATATCCCGTCCGAGCGGCTGGATGCGCTGGTCGCGGAGATCACGGGGCTTTCCCGGGGGAAGGCGGGTGCCCTGTTTCAGGAAAAGAAGGTTTTTGTCAACGCGCTGCCTGTGTCCGATGGCGGAAAGCGTTGCGCCGAAGGCGATGTGATCAGCATCAGAGGCTTCGGACGGTTTATCTATGATGGCGTTCTGAAAACCACAAAAAAGCAGAGGCTTGCCGTGAAGGTGCTGCAGGCGGTCTGAGCTGCAGGCACTGTCAGCCCCGGTCCAGCTTTAAGGCATACTGATACAGCCGTTCTGCAGCTTCCCCGTCCAGCTTTGAGAAGGCTTCGATAATATAGCCCAATCGTTCATCAGCGCCCGAGACCAGATACTCCACGGGTTTATCATTGTCTGTCTGACCCGTGAGATATTCCACGGAGGTGCCCAGTGTAAGCGCCATGTTCTTCAGCGTAGAGAAGGTCACGGCGCGGTCACCGTTTTCATATCGTACATACGCGCTCTGCGGTATTCCCATTTTCCGGGCGGCGGTATTCTTGCTCCAGCCCTTTTCCTCCCGTTTCTTTTTCAGCCGTAAAATATCCAGCTCCGGTTTCATCTGCAGGTCTCCTCTCCATGGCAGTATTGATGGTCATATCCTCAGCGCCGATCAAAGCGTCAAAAGGCGAGATGCACGGATCGCAGTGCTTCTTTGAAGCTCCCGCAATCCTGAAACATACCTCGCCGGCTAAAGCCGGCGGTGCTGAACGCGTGCCCCCGGTGCCCGGCACCATGTTTTTGCGCAGGCGCAGGTTTTCGGCCTTTTGACCATTACATCATAACATATTTCCGGGGGATTTTCCCCGTTTGCCTCCTGTCCTTCCCCCTGCGTAAAAAACAGTATCTGTTCAGCACCCCATTCACAAAGACACGAAGTGTTTTACGCTTACGCGGTTTGCACCGGGGCACTGACGCACTGCCGTGTGTCAAAGCGCGCCTGTTCGGCGTCCCCCGGATACCTCACCATGTGACTGCCAGAGATGCTTCGCGTCTTGGCTGCCCCCGAAAAATGCGTCAGATCTGCCTGGCGGGCAAGCTCACCGATCAAATTTGATCCATTTTTTCGGGGGTGCTGAACAAATACCAAAAAACGCAGAATTGCGCTTCAAACGGGACTGGCAGCATAAGATCGCGGATCAACGGATCGAGGGTGAAAAGCGCAGAAGGTTAGGATAAACAGGATTGACAGGGGGATGAAAATGCCTTAGAATATATGCTATAAGCATAATATGCCTGTTGGGGGTGGACGATGAATAAGCTTGTGCGGTACTGCACGGATGAAATGGAAAACGAGACCTGTTTCAGAGAGCATTTACGGGCGGAATGCTTTGTGGACACCTCGGCTTTTCTGAACCGGATCCTGTATGCTTCCAGAGGGATCATCAGCGGCCCCGCGGGGAGCGGGAAAAGCACATTGCTGTCAATGGTGAGGTGTTTTTATGATGCGGACATGGATTTTGCGAAGGCGTTTCCTGACGCGGAGATCTTCCGGATCGGATCCAGGCACGCCGCGGAAATGAACGGCTGTCCCGTCCTTTGGATGGATCTCAGTGATTTTTCCGCGAAAACATATGACGAAGCCCTGTCCTACTACGATCGGAAAATGGGCGCCCTGTATCGAAGCTTTGCGGATTATCTCCTGCATCCCCGGATATTCGGCGCCGATGAAGTGGAAAATGACATCCGGCTGATGAACGAGACGGCGGATACGCAGCTTCTTTTTGCAGGCCTGGGAAGGCTGATCAACCGTCTTGGCTTCAGGAACCGCAGCATCAAAAGGGGAAAGCCGGTGGTCTTGCTGGACGAGCCCTTTCGGGTGGAGATCTATGCCCGGCATTTCGGTTATTATGATATGCTCAGGGATCATCTGAAGCGCTTTCTCGATATCGATGTATATGAGCGGACCACCTTTATGCTGCTGACGGCCTTTGCCCCGCCGGACAGGGATCTGCATTATCTGGATGTACAATACTCTCCGGACAGCATTTACGACATACCCGAGCTGAAGCCCATCTGTGCGCAGAACGGCATCCGGTCCGAAGAGGGATACAGGCCGGAGGGAAAAAGATCACGGCGCCGCGATCGGTTCTGGCGGCCGTCCGTGTTTCCGGAGGATTGTTATAAAGAGGTAAGCGAGTCGCAGAGCTTCAGGGAGAAGAGGGAAGCGCGGGTGTCGAAGGAGTTCAGGCAGCTGCTGGAGAAAAAGAAAGAAGAGGTAATGCGGCTGCAGCTCAGGGCACGGCTCCGGGAGCAGGAAGAGAAAAAGGAGGAGAGAGAAGAGTACGCGCTGCCGCTTCCGGCCTGTGTGCGGATCCCCTCGGCATTTGCGGGCGCGAGGGAGATCCATCTGGATCAGTCCACAAAAGCCTACGGGGAGCGGAATCACCTGCTGCGCGTAATGCTCCGGGAATTCAGGAATACCGGTGATCCTGCCTGCATCTATGAAATGCTGCAGGGCCTTGCCCCGGAGGTGGATACGGATCTGAAAAACGAGACCCTGGAAAAGCTGAAGCTTCATGCAGACAGCCTGCCGGAGAAATGGGCTGAGTGCGTGATCACGCCGGATGACAGATACTGGGGATGGATCAAAGCGGAGTCCGCAGGCGGGCAAAAAGGATATCCCGGTGATATGGAGCTGATCAAGTCCTATGTCTCTGTTGCGGACGGAATAAGTCTTGATGCGCTTTTCCGCGGCGCGGTCAGCGTGCTGATCGATCAGGGGCATGACCGCTATCATGCAAAGGCTTCCCGCTTTAAGCGCAGGGACAGCATGTGCTTCTGGACGACATATCAGGATTTCCTCCTGCTGCAGGATTATTTTTCTGCGCATGGCGATCTGCTTTCCAGACCGCTGCCCTTCGTCGCCTATAAGGGGAATATGGCGGTCAGCCGGGAATGGGCCTCTTGGGACAGCCATAACGGCAGGATGAAAACGCTGATCAGCAGCTATTTTCGCACACTGCATGACGATGAGCGGGCGGATTTAAATGAGATGTACGGGCTTTATCTGAAGGCATGGAACGGAATGCTCCCGGACGCGCATGAAATGTCGATCAGCTTCAGACATGCCAATGCCCATGAGCTGATCATTTTTCTGGAGACCATTGATGCGATCGTCAATGAACGGGAGTTGGCCGACGACAGCATCCTGTTTTCAGAGGATGAAACACTATGGGGTGCGTTGATCGGCGGCAGGTGCTGGCATGAGGTCGGAGAGAGACTGATGAACTGACTGAGCCTGAAGGCTCTTCATCCACCTCCCCATCGCTCTGATGGCGGTCCCGCTTTCCGGCAGGGAAGGCAGAAGCGCCGGAAATGCATGCGTAAGTTCTTTTCCTTCGGGAAAATACATCAGCCTGCAGGAATGACCGTTTTGCTTCAGCGCTCCGGCATATTTAAAGCTTTGCCTGTGCAGAAAGTCTGCCCCGGAGCTGATCATTAAGACGGGCGGGAGCAAAGAGATCAGCCGGGGATATTCCGGGGAAATGATCTGCATAAATCTTCTGTCGCGGGTTTTTTCCTGATACAGCGCGTGCCTGTATACCAGTCCGATGGGATCGTTATTCGCAGTGTAGAGCATCCCGCCGATCAGCACCAGTCCGGACAGCTTCAGATCATAGCCCCTGCAGGAAAACAGCTGGCGGTATTTGGCGGAGCTGCCCGCTGCGGCCGCATACAGACAGAGAAACGCGCCGGCGCTTTCTCCGCAGAGGGAGACCCTGCGGGGATCGCCCCCAAAGCTTCCCAGCGTGTTCTGAACCAGCCTTAACCCCTCGGTGATATCTGCTGCCATCCCGCAGGCATCTGTCTGATCGATCAGGCGATACTCCAGCGAATAGACCACAAAGCCCTGTCTGGCCAGCTCCTGGCAAAACACACGGTCCGACTTCCTGTCGCCGAGCACAAGCGCGCCGCCATGGACGAACACAGCCACCGGCAGCGTTTCCGTTTTCCGCGTTCGGGGATAGACCACATCCGCGCGCAGCGCTGTGCCCTTTCTTTCGGCATACGGAAGATCCGTTTTTTCCAGGAGGTCATCGGGAAGCGGCCTGTCCTGCTTTTCCCCTCTGATCAATCCCTTAAGGGGAGGAGCCGAATTGTTTGCCTTTCTTTTTTCGGCATCCTTCAGCATTTTTTTCAGAAATATATTCATCGTTTACCTCACTGATCGCCTTCACAGACCGCGCATGAAACAGCTGCCGCTTCATTGCCTCATTCCGCATGAGCGGCAGTCCGGGGAGAAAAAACGAAAAGAAACAGGCTATATTCTCGGGGGAACATAGCCTGTCTTCCTTGCTTCTGATCGGAAACGAGATCAGGCCTTCTCTTCAGCCTCCTGCGCTTCCTCTTTTTCCTTCTCTTCCTTTTCCTTCTTCTCTGCGTTTTCGGAGTAGGTCTCGCAGGCCTGCTTCTGGCCCTGAATCATGAAATCGCCAAAGGAATCGCACTGCTCCATAAAATGCTCGTTTGCCATCTCCTGGAATTCCTTCACCTTCTTCATAAAGGCCTTCGGAGACATGACCACCACGGGCAGAAAAGGCAGGGAGGGCACTGAGGGCGCCTCATCCGGCAGCGCATCGGTGAAGGTGTCCTGCATTTCCATCATATGGTCGAAGAACTGGTTCCACTGATCCCTGGAGCTGTCCATCGTGGATTTCTGCGCATCGATCATCTGCTCCCAGAAAAGCGCCGTATCAAAATCAAAGCCGTTTTTCGTGGATTTCTTCTCCTCCTTGTTCTTTCCGCCGAACCATCCGAAGGGATCCATGCCAGGCATGGAAGGCATCGGCGGCATCATCCCCTGAAACATCGGCATCATTCCTTTCAGTTCTTTCATTTTCTTACCCATCTTGCTTTCTCCTTTCTCGTTCGGCATCACATATTTGCGGAATGCCATGTCAACCATTTTGGGGGTAAAATCCTGCAGGCTTCTCATCATATTTTGGATATCAAAGCCGGTCAGCTTCAGCACCATTTCGCGTAGGCCGTTGATCTTAAAGAGCCTCGAGATCCCCACCTTGTTGATCTCGGGGAGCGCCGCGAACACCTCGGAGAGGATATTGTAGGGATCTCCCTCCAGCTCCTCCGGAATGCCCGCTCCCATTGTGGCGTGTTCTCCCTCTGCCGCGGGAACAAGCAGGATGTCCACGGTCTTTCCGTCCAGCTTCACGGGCTTGACGGAAAAGCGCTTTCCGCTCACCATTCCCGAAGCCAGCTTCCGGATATCCACCTTCCCGCCGGTATTCAGGGGAACCTTCTCCGTGATCACGCACTGGCTGGGCATATTGGAATCGGCCAGCATGCCGTCCGTGATGAACACCTGGATCAGCGCCTTGCGCAGGACGCTCAGCTCCTCCGCCCCCTTCTCGCTTAATTCCACATACAGCACCGGGATATTATCGTGCAGCGTCTTGTGGAGCTCCGGCGCGAGGCCGCAGGCCACGATCCCGGGCTGTGCAGTGACGGCATTTTCCACCAGACCCGCGTCAAACCGCACACCCTCGTTGTTCACAAAGAACTGATTGGATCTGCCGATGCAGGTCAGGCTGCCGTCGTCATTTACCCGGACAAGGTCATTCGTATTGAAATAATCCTCTCCGTCGATCTGATCCAGCTTGAAGAACACATCATTCCCCAGACGGCCGCTGCTGATCGTGGGCGAACTCATAAACAGGATGCCGGTCCTCGGACCTTCGGAAATATCGTAATAACGATCCTCTTCCTCCACATAGATCTTTGCCTTAAAGCCCGGCAGCAAAAATCCGATCGCGTCATCCTCCCGCGAGGAAGGACAGAGCACGCACGCCCCGCCCAGCTCGGACAGCCCATAGCCATTGATCACCCGGGCGGTGGAGCCGCAGGACTTCAGATAATCGTTGAATTTTTGCTTATATTCAGGGGAAATATAGGTGCCGCCCATAAACACCAGCTTCAGCTTGGACAGATCGATGCCCGGCATGGTCTTCAGCCAGGAATCCAGAATGCTCTTGCTGGTGAACAGGATATTGATCCCGTAGTGTTCGATCGCCTCGCTGTAGCGGGGATTCGAGCCGCCCACCGGCAAAGCGACCACCTCCATGCCGAAACCAAGCGGCGTGTGGAGCATATCCACCATCGAGTATACCCAGGACATATTCAGCGTCAGGCAGCTGACCATATGCGTCGGCGCTTTTTTCAGATCGTCCAGCGTGTCTTTCGCCTTTAAGGCGGATGCCACAAAGGCATTGACGGCTTTATCGGACATGGGCACAGGCTTGTGCATGCCGTTCACCGTGCCCGTGGTATGCAGAACGACCGCGCCGTCAACGGATTTATTTTTCCCGTAAACAATAGGGGCAGCCTCATGCTCCTTCAGCAGATCCTCCATCAGGACCGCGCCGTCAAGCTCGCGGAAAAGATTTTTATTCAGATTGCGGATCAGCTCCAGCCCGGGCACGCCGAAGTCCCCGCCCATGGGGCTTTCCAGCACGATCACATTGCGAAGGCCCAGCATCTCCCGGTCCCGCAGGAGGCGTTTCATCAGTTTGGGGAAAGCATAAAGCTCGGAAACGAGGAGATCCGTGATATGCTCCCGTTCGATCATGCTGTGGATCTGCTTTTCATCGAAAAGATCGAAGGGATAGATCAGGGAGACGGAAGCCCCTGTCATGTTCAGGCCGTAAAACGCGAAGATCGTCTGCGTCAGCGGCGTCCCGATCAGGGCCACTCTGGAGTGATTCTTTCCGGTGAGGTTCGCGCCGGAGAACGCTTCCGCGTATTTCTCCCAATGGCGGAACATCTGGCGGTAGGTGTAGGTGCGGTACCCATCCCTGATCGCCACACTGTCCAGCCGTTCCTCGCTGTAGGAATTCAGTTCCTTAATAAATGACCAGCAGGGCTGATCGATCAGCGCCCCGCTTTCCAGATTCTTCCTTACTTTTGAAAGCTGTTCTTTCTCACTTGCTTTCATGTGAAAAACCACCTCCTTCCCCCGTCTGTCATCGTACAATCAGAATATGTCAATTCGAAGCTGTCCGGATCTGTCCCATGCCTGTCGGCAAACCGGTCTCCTTTCAGTATCCACCGGCTGATCCCCTGTATTGCCGGGGATTGTCCCATGGATCCTGCGATAAGCAACAGAATTATTTTTACATGAAGACCGGCTTCTGTCAAACAAAATTTGAATCATATTTGCGGAAGGCGGCCAAGGGGCGAAGCGCCTCTGGGCGGGCACATGAACAAACCGCCAGGCGATTTGTGAATGGGGTGCCGAACAGATACCATAATCTTTGTGATTATCCGCAAACGAAACAGGGGAGGAACAAAAAAAGGGGCAGTGAAGCCCGGGATGATTCCCGTTTGCTTCACAGCCCCTTTTCCGGTCGGACAGAGAGCAGAAGCCCCCGGTCGATCCGTCTTTATTTGAAGAACATCAGCGCGTTGGACACCTCGTCCGCGAGGGCCTTCAGCTCCTCGGTCTCTCCGGTGATCGTGCTCATCGTGGCGGACATCTCCTGCATCGAGGCGTTGGTCTCCTCGGCGGAGGCCGCGTTCTCCTGCGTGATGGCGCTCAGGTTGCTTAACGCGTCGGACACGGTCATCACATTGCTGTTTGCCGTTTCCACCTTGGAGGCCACCTGCTCCGCCATGCCGGACACGGCATCCACGGATTCGGAAAGCTGACGGACCGCAGTTTCCGTATCGTTTAACATCCGGCCCTGATTCTCCGTCGCTTCCTTCACGGACTGTGCCGAAGCCAGTGTCTTTCCGGAGGCATCGATCAGCCGCTTTAAGACCTCGGCGATCTGACCGGCGCTTGCCGAGGATTCCTCGGAAAGCTTGCGGATCTCCTCGGCCACCACGGCGAAGCCCCTTCCGGCCTCGCCGGCTCTGGCCGCCTCAATGGAAGCATTCAGGGAAAGCAGGTTTGTCTGGGAGGCGATGCCCATGATCGCCTCTGCGGCATTGGAGATCTCATCCACCGCCGCGTTGGTCTTTCTGACATTATCCGTCACAAGCACGATGGCCTCCTGATTCTCCCTCGCGGAATCGATCAGGTTTGCCAGCGTGGAGGAAACACCCTGGTTCACATCCGCCATCTGCTGTGAGGTGGCTGCCAGATTCTCGATCAGGGAGCTCACCTCCTCCATGTTGGACTGCATCTCGGTGCTCTTGATCGTGGCCTGCTCCACCTCTTCCGCCTGGGACACGGCACCCTGGGACACATTGTCCACGGCGCCGGACACATCCTGCGCGGCCTGGGAGAGCTGCTCCACGCGGGTCGCGATATCCCCGGCGGCCTTCCCCACATTTTCGGCATCCGTCTTGATCCCGGACACGATGCCCATCAGCTCATCAGATACATTGTTTACGCTGGAGGAAATATCCCCGAATTCATCGCGCCTGTGCTCATAGCCCTTTACACCGGCAAAGCTTCCTCCTGCCATCGCAAGCAGCACTGCCACGGTATCCCGGATGGGCTTCGTAAAGTAGTTGGCCAGCATCCAGGCGACTATGCCCACAATGACTAAGAGCACCAGGCTTACGAGGAGCGAAATCCAGACGCTGGCCCAGGTGCTCCGCAAGGACACGGAGGTGTCTCTCGCCACCACGGAGATCCATCCGGTGTTTTCCTCTTTCTGATAGGAGACTCGCCAGTTCACGCCGTCCCAGGAAATATCATAGTCCCCTTTGTTGTCCCCATTGGTAAAAAAGGGCTGATAGCTCTGGTCTTCGGGCGATTCCACCGGGATCTCCCGCGCGGAATGGGCCACCACGGAGCCCGTCTTGTCCACGATCAGGATGTCCATGTTTTCTTCCGTCACCTCGGAGGCCACCAGTGTATGGAAATCCGCCA
>CAMOOZ010000016.1 GCA_946621895.1 uncultured Lachnospiraceae bacterium
GCTGATGCGCAGGGTGTTCGAGCTGCAGATCGTTCATGGCGAGGACTATCTGAACAGCTTCGAGCTGATCATCGAGAAACGCCGGACGATTCCCGCCACAAGGGGCAATATCTACGATAAAAACGGGATCCTGCTCGCTTATAACGAGCTTGCCTATTCCGTGACGATAGAGGATGTGTACGAATCCGGAAGGGGAAAAAACGCGCGGCTGAACGAAGCGCTCCTGCGGCTTGTCCATCTTGTGGAAAAAAACGGAGACCGGGTGATCTCGGATTTCGGCGTTACGCTGGACGAGGACGGGCAGTTTGCCTTTGCCTGGTCCGGCAGCGCGCTGATGCGTTTTCTGGCGGATGTGTACGGGAAAAGCCTGGTCAGCGATCTTTCCTACAAGGAGCAGACCAGCTCTGCGGCCGAGGTGGTGGAGTACCTGGCCGGCAGCTCCCGTTTCGGGATCGGCAATTACACGGACCCGGACGACAGGGACACCTTCGTCGTGGGCATGGGCTATACGCACGAGGAGCTGCTGAAGGTGCTGACGATCCGCTATGCGATGAACCTGAACAGCTATCAGAAATACATTGCCACGACGATCGCGCGGAATGTGGGTGAGCGGACGGTGGCGCTGGTGATGGAAAATTCCAATGAGCTGCCGGGCGTCTCCATTTCCGAGGATACGGTCCGCCGCTATACGGGCGGGGTGTCCATGTCCCAGGTGCTGGGCTATACGGGCAAGATCTCCACGGAGGAGCTGGAGGAGCTCCGGGCAAAGGATTCGGATTACACGATCAATGATGTGGTCGGAAAATCCGGCATCGAGCAGTATATGGAGCTTTCCCTGCACGGCACAAAGGGCGCGGAAACGGTCTATGTGGACAATGTGGGAAAGGTCATCGAGTCCACCGACTATCTGGAGCCCGCCGCCGGAAACAATGTGTATTTAAGCATCGATTCCACGCTGCAGCAGGCCGTGTACAGCATCCTGGAGCAGAAGATCGCGGGCATCATCCTGAACAAGCTGCGCAATATTCAGGAATTCACGCTGCCTGAGGGGGGCTCCGCCGGGGATATCGTGATCCCGATCTACGATGTCTACTACGCGCTGATCGGCAACGGTGTCATTGACATCACCCGTTTCCGCTCCGATGAGGCGACGGATGCGGAAAGAGAGGCACAGGCCTTATGGGAAAGCAAGCTTTCCGGGGTGCTGGCCGAGCTGGAGACGGAGCTGAAGGAAAAGGAAACCCCTTATTCCGGGCTTTCCAGGGAATACCAGGTCTACGAAAGCCTGTTCGTCCAGTGTCTTTCCGATGCGGGGGTGATCAAGACCGCCGAGGTGGACACGGAGGATCCCGTCTATATCGCCTGGACAAAGGAGGAGAGCATTTCCCTTGCGGAATACATGCGGCATGCCATCGCGAAAAGCTGGGTGGATATCTCAAAGCTGGAGCTCACGGGCCAGTATGCGGATTCATCGGAGATCTTTGCGGAGCTTTTACGGCGAGGCGGGCAGCTCCTTTCGGCAAACACGGAATTTTCCAGGCGGCTTTACCGCTTCATGCTGCTTTCCGGCGAAATCTCCCCAAAGCTCATCCTGGAGATCCTCTATGATCAGCGCCCCGCCGGGATAAAGGAGGAGGAGATCCGGGGGCTCAGGGAGGGCACTGTCCAGCCCTATGATTTCATGCGCAGGCGGATCGAAAACCTGGATGTGACGCCGGCGGAGCTGGCCCTGGATCCCTATTCCGGCTCCATCGTCATCACCAATGTGAATACGGGAGAGGTGCTGGCCCTTGTGTCCTATCCCTCCTATGACAACAATAAAATGGCAAACGGGGTGGATGCCGCCTATTATGGCAAGCTGAGGATCGATAAATCCTCCCCGCTGATCAACTATGCCACACAGCAGCGCACGGCGCCCGGTTCCACCTTTAAAATGGTCTCCGCCACGGCAGGCCTTCTGGAAGGGGTTGTGGACGAGGGCTCCCAGATCACCTGCAACGGTATTTTCGAAGAGGTGACCCCCTCGCCGAGATGCTGGATCTACCCCGGCAGGCACGGCGTCCTGAATGTGACCGGGGCGATCGAGCACTCCTGCAACTATTTCTTCTACGATCTGGGCTACCGGATGAGCATGACGGACAACATGTACAACAGCGATACGGGGATCGCCAGGCTGCGGGAATATGCGGCCTTATACGGTCTGGATGAACCCTCCGGCGTGGAGATCGACGAGGCGGAGCCGCAGATCTCCAACACGGACTCCGTCCGTTCGATGATCGGCCAGGGCACGCACAACTTTACCACGGCCCAGCTGGCCAGATATGTGACCACCGTGGCAAACAACGGAAAATGCTATCGTTTGAGCCTGCTCGACCGGCTGGAGGATCCGGACGGAAAGCTGCTGGAGGATTATACGCCGCAGCTCAGAAACGAGCTGACCGAGGTAAGCTCCTCACAGTGGAGCGCGATCCATGTGGGCATGCGGCGGGTCGTGGAAAACAAGGCCTATTTTGACGATCTGGGGGTGAATGTGGCAGGGAAAACGGGAACGGCGCAGGAATCCAGAAGCCGCGCCAACCATGCGCTCTTTGTCTGCTATGCGCCCTATGAAAAACCGGAGATCGCCATCGCCACCAGGGTGGCCTACGGCTATTCCTCGGATTATGCCGCCCAGATCGCGAGAGAGGTGGTCAGCTATTACTACAGGCTGGAGGATGAAGGCGAGATCCTCTCAGGCACTGCGGACGCGGTCACCGGCGGCGTGGCAAACGGAGATTAATGAGGTATAATGAAAAGATGAATAATCTTGTCGTGGTAAAAAGCTTTCCCAACGGGCTGCGGATCATCCTGGATCCCGACGCTCCTTTTCTGGAGCTGTTGAAGGAAGTGGCGATGAAATTCAGAGAATCCGCCAAATTTTTCGGCAATGCCCATCTGGCCCTTTCCTTTGTGGGCAGGCGGCTGTCCGAGGAGGAGGAGAATTCCATGGTGGAGGCCATCCAGAAAAATGCCGACCTGGTGATCCTCTGCATCATGGAGGATGAGGATTCCGACCGCGGGAAACGCTATCTGGGGGCCTTAAAGGAGCCGATGGAGGCCCTCGCGGATCATTCCCTGTGCCGGATCTACCGGATGCACATCAAAGAAGGAGAGGTGCTGGAATCCGATCGCGGGGTCATCCTTTTGGGAAGCGTGGATCCCGGCGGGATGATCGTTTCCCGGGGAGATATCATCGTCTGCGGAAGTCTCGGGGGAGAAGCCTATGCGGGCGGAGAGGAGGACGCGGGACGCTATATCGCGGCCTTTGATCTTTGTCCGATCCATCTTCAGATCGGTCCCTTCCACTATACGCCCGGAAAGGAAAAACGGGGCGGCTTTTTCGTGAAGCCGAAGATGGAGCCGAAGTGCGCCCGGGTCATCGAGGATAAGATCGTGGTCGGCGTGCTGGATCGGGGCTTCATCCCGTAGGGTATCGACAATGCTGAAACAGTTTCGCATTCAGGATTATGATTTTAAACTCGTTGCGCTGCTGATCGCGATCACGGCGCTCGGGATCGTAGCCATCGGCTCCGCGGATGAATCCTATCAGATGCGGCAGCTGGCGGGCGCCATTCTGGGCTTTATCTGCATGATCCTGCTTTCTCTCACGGATTATACGCTTCTGCTGAAATTCTACTGGGCCTACTATGGGATAAACCTGGTGCTCCTGACGCTGGTCCGCTTCTTCGGGGATGCCTCCCACAATGCCCAGCGCTGGTTTCAGATCGCCGGGATCCGTTTTCAGCCCTCCGAAACCTCAAAAATCCTGTTGATTTTATTTTATGCACAGTTTATCATGATACACAGGGAGAAGCTGAATTCCGTCAAAAACATTCTGCTGATGTTTTTGCTGTTTGTGCCTCCGCTGGCCATGATCTATATCCAGCCGGATTTTTCCACAAGCATTATCGTGATCACGATCTTTATCGCGATGATGTTTGCCGGCGGCTTAAGCCTGCGGATCTTTCTGACCGCCATTGCGGTTCTGGTGCCGCTGGCGCTCATCCTCTTAAGCATCATCATGCAGCCTGACCAGACGCTGATCAGGGATTATCAGCGGACCAGGATCCTGGCCTTTATCCATCCCGAGGAATATGAGACGGGAGAGGCCTATCAGCAGAATAATTCCGTGATGGCCATCGGTTCCGGGCAGCTTACGGGAAAGGGCTATCGGAATAACGAGATCACCTCCGTAAAAAACGGCAATTTTATCTCGGAACCCCAGACGGATTTTATCTTTGCCATTATCGGCGAGGAATTCGGCTTTGCCGGAACCTGCACCACCATCGTCCTGCTTTTCCTGATCTCCATGGAGTGTTTTCTCGTGGGGATGCGCAGCAGGGATATTTCCGGAGCGGTGATCTGCGCCGGCATCGGGATAGAGGTGGCTTTTCAGAGCTTTATCAACATCGGAGTGGCCACATTCCTTATCC
>CAMOOZ010000017.1 GCA_946621895.1 uncultured Lachnospiraceae bacterium
CCTGAAGCCGTTTTCCCGCGGATCAGCGCGGTTCCGTTGGCAATGGGGGTGATCGTCAGTATTTCCTCAGCCATGCTGACGGAAGCCAGATCAGGCGTCATGCTCGTCCAGCTCACGGCAGGATCAGCATAGGCAGGCAAAGTTTTCCAGGTCAGGGAAGCGGTCTCCATCCCCCGGGAAAGATCCAGTGTTTTGGTCTGCCACAGCGGAACGATCCGCTGCGTAACGGGCTGGGGATCCATTTTTTCCCACTTCGTTTCCCCGCAGATCGCGCAGCGCAGATATTCCTCGCAGCAAAGCTTCTCCGGATTCCAGCGCCTGACCGGCTCCTCGTCCTCCGTTACCGCTTCCCATTCATGCACGGCATAGCTCACCGGTGAAAGCGCGAGCTCCTCCGCCGTAAAAATCGCCAGGCTGCGGGGATGAAGCTGATAGCGGGCAGACAGCCCCGGAGGCGAGGCCTTCAGCCAGGCGCCGTCGGCATCCTCCGCGGAAACCGCGCCGAACAGGAAATATCCGCGGGGCGCAGCGTTCGTTCCCGCGTCATCATTGGTCAGATCCACAAAATAATTCTGCCCGTCGATGTGGACAAGGTTCCACATGTGATTGTTTGATTCCCCGGTATTGTTCAGATAGCCGGTCATCAGATTGGAAAAAAGTGAGGAATCGTCAAAATCGGTATTGTCCACAAGATACTGGAAGGCCTTGGAATAGCCCTCGCAGACCACATTGGTCGATGGATCCTCATCAAAGACATAAATCAGCTGCCAGGGGTCTCCGTAGCCTCCTTCATAGGAAGCGGACCAGGCAGTGTGGTTGTAGGAGACTGCATTCAGAATGTATTCACGGAAGAAGGTGAGCTTTGCGGCATCGGAGTTCTTTTCCGCTCCTTCCGTCAGCACCTTTTTCGCATTGGCAAGCGCTCGTGCCGCGGCGCCGGTCTTTTCCGGATCCAGCCGCAGATGGGCGGAAACGGTTTTCGTCCCATCGCTGCTCGTATAGGTGACGCTCTCCAGCTCATCCGTCGCATAGTCCCTGCTGGCCCATAGATAGACCCGCAGATACGGCGGATTTTCCTTATCTTCCCTGTTCTCCTGATTCAGCGTGACATACCTGGCATAAACCCTCCCGTCACTCGTCACGCCGCCCATATAGCCAAGGCGCTCCGATGGCAGGATCAGCATGGAAACGGTCTTGTCAAACCAGTAAAGCTCATAAGGCAGATCCTCCGTCAGCGCGCTCAGCAGGAACCGGGCGTTGCTTAAGGCAGCCCCCGCATTTGTCTTATCATAGGTATACTGCAGCTTCAGATCATTTTCATAGGCTCTTTTTCTGGCCTGCGCCGTGGTCTCCCCCTCTTCCTGCACGGCATAGCCCCGCAGGTCGGAAAGTCCCAGCTCCGTAAAGGAGAAGGTGAAAAGGCTCTCCTCCCGTTCCCCGGCGGCAATGGCTTTGATCCCGGGCAGAAGCCTTTCATAAAGGTCGGCGATCTGGGGTGAAGCCAGCGAGGAAAGCCTGGAGCCCCTTGTGATCCTGTTGGACCTGAGCAGACTGGAGCGAAGCCCGGGCTCTCCCTCATGATGCTCCTCAGGCGTTCCGAAAAGGGATTCCACATAGCCGGCAAATTCCTGTTCCGGATCCTGCAGCAGGTCATTTGCCGAAGCTTCGCCCGCGCTGATCACCACCGGTTCACCGTTTTCCTCTTCCGCTTCGCTGTCCGGCGTCAGCGCATCCGGGGAAGCCTCCGGCGCATCGTGCGCTTCCTCAGCCTCTTCCGGCGAGACCTCTTCGGGGAAGCGATCACCACTCTCCGCGGTGTCTGATCCCTCCATCGCCGCGGATTCCGCGGATATATCGCCCTCCCCGGCTGAGGCCGCCATCACGACGCCCCCACAGGGGATGAGCAGCGCAAACAGGCCCAGTAAGAGCCCTGCGAAAAATGCTTTTCCGTATTTCATACACAAAATTCCTCTGCGTTTCATTCTCTCACTGTATAATACGAAATTTCGGGAGAAAAAACCAGTGCAGGCTTGTGATGAAAAGAAATGAGGCCGGAGGTTGCGAGGCTCCGGCCTATATATGGGGTGTGCCGATATTGAGGATGATTGTCTTTTTTACAGCTCGTTCACCGTGAATTTCAGTGAATAGCTCTTTTTCTGGAAGACCACCTTAACCGTTGCGCTGCCCTTTTTCAGCGCCGTGATCTCACAGGTGCCGTCGTCGGAGGGCTCCACGGAAATGATCGCCTTGTTGCTGGAGCTCCAGACCGGCAGCACCTTTGCCAGTGCACTGTCCTCCAGACCTTCCGTGACCTTTTCCAGTGTGAAGGTGGTGTCATCAGGCTGACATTTCATTGTCAGCACCTGCGATTCACCCACCAGCATATTCTGAGAGCCGTTGATGTCATAGGTGATCTTCGTCAGCGGCACGGTAACATTCACCACACAGGAGGCGGAAAAGCTCGGATCATACTGGCTTGTGGCCGTGATCACCGCAACGCCGCCCGTTACCGCCTTGATCGAACCGCCATCCACGGTGCAGACCATTTCATCGGAGCTCTTCCAGTCAATTCCCTTGTTCACACTTGTATTGGAAGGATTAAAGGTCACGCTGAGCTTCGCGCTCCCGTCCTTTTTCAGGCTGAGGGTGGTCTTGTTCAGCCTGATATCCACCAGGGGCCTGGTCACGGTCACGGGCAAAAAGGTTGTGATCCCGCCGATCTTCGCGCTGATCTGGCAGTCTCCCGCGCCCTTGGCCTTCAGGATCCCGTTCTTGTCTACAGTACATACGCCCGTCTTGGAGCTTTTCCATGTCACGCCGTCGGCATCTGTGGCATCCAGAGGCGCATAATAGCTCCAGAGTGCGTAGGTGTCCCCGCAATCCATCTGCAGGGTGGAGAGATCCGTGCCCTCCTTGTCCGTGATATGCACCTCGCTCACCGGATCCTTCACCTTCGCGATCACCTTCACGGATTTTGTTTTCTGCACGCCGATGCCGTTGTAATTCTGGACGGTATAGCTGGCGGTAAAGGTGATCTTCGCAAGACCAGCGCCGCCGTTCATCGCAGGGATGATCTGATAAACGCCCAGCTCGTCATCCTTGGGACTCACCGTCACCAGATTCTCATTGTCTACCTTATAATCAACCACTGCGCCCGGATGCGCGGTCACCACCACATCCTTCGACGCCCCTCCTCTTTCCAGCTCGAGAGAGGTGTTGTCCACGATCAGACCGCCGATCGTGACCCGCTTCACCGTCACATTGAAATAATCCGTGATCTTTCCGCAGGAAACCGTGATCTTTACGGGTCCCCCGGCCTTTATGCCGGTGATCACCCCGTCCTCCACATCCACGATGGTCTTGTTCGCCGTTTTCCAGGTGAGCACCCAGGGATCAGAGCAGTTCGCGGGAATGGGGCTCACATAGTCGTCCAGATTCATGGACTGTCCCATCGCCAGCGAGATATTCTTATTGGAAAGGTTCAGCTTTTCCAGATTCTGCGTCACCTTGACCACGCAGTAGCTTTCCACCCCCTGACAGGTGGCGGTGATCGTCGTGAAGCCCTTTTTCAGCGGGGTCACCATCCCGTTTTCGCTCACGATCGCCACATCTTCGTTTGAAGAACCCCAGGTCACCCTGATATCCCCGGAAATATCCGCGGGCACAAGGCTCGCGCTCAGCGTTTCCGTGGTGATCTTCGCATCGGATTTATTCAGATAGACCAGGCTCACAGCCTTTTTCTTTGAATTCAGGATCTTGATCTGCTCCAACGGAGTGGTCACGGTCACGGCCACATTCTTCACATAGGTCCGCTTCTTATCCGTCGAGGAGGTCCAGGTGGCGGTGATGGTGCAGGAGCCCTTTTTCACCCCTTCCACAACACCGTCCGCGGTCACCGTCGCGATCGATTTATTTTTGGAAGCCCAGGTGACCTTCTGATTCTCCGTCGTATCCCCGGGAAGATACAGAACCCGCAGCAGCTCCTTTTCTCCCTTGGTCAGAGAAAGTCTGTACTGCTCGTCATTATCCAGACCGAAGGAGTCATTCCCGCTGATATAGAGCTGGATGCCCTCCATGGGCTTTAAGACCACCACATCGCAGGTAACCTTCATCCCCCCTGCGTGGCAGGTGATCAGCGCCGATCCCGGCTCCCCGGCAGTGACCCGGCCCGTCGAATCCACTGTGGCCACATCCTCGTCGCTGCTTTCAAAATAAAGGCCGCTGCTTAAAAGCGTCTTTACATCAGCCGGATTGATCGTATAGACCAAAAGCTCCGTTTTCGGCATGGAGGTGAGGCCGCTGTCCGCCGCAGCCAGCTCCACATAGGTCTTGCTCAGGCTGAATTTGCTCATTTTCTTCGTCACGGTGATCTCCGCCGTGCCGATCAGCGCGCCGCCCGATTCATAGGCATTGATGGAGACCTTGCCGGCCTTGATCGCGGTCACAACACCGCCGCTGTAGCTGACCGCCGCGATGGCGGGGTCGCTGCTCTCCCAATGATCCGTACCGTCAAGCAGCATCCGCACCGTGGCTCCCACGGCGATCACGGGATCCGCGCCCTCCGGCAGCCCCTCGATCACGATGCCGCTTGCGTTCGCATCGTCGGCGTAGGCCGCTTCCTGCAGCTCCTCTGCTTTATCGGATCCTGCAGCCTCGTCGGTCTCTCCCGAAACAGCGCCTTCCGCCGTCTCATCTGAAGCTTCCGCCGGATCGCCTGCTGCCTCCTCCAAAACCTCCACCGTTTCCGAAACATCCGCCGTCTCTCCCGAGACCTCCGCTGTTTCCGGAATATCTGTATCCTCTCCAGAAGCTTCAACTGCTTCCTCTGTCTGCAGGGCTTCAGCTGCGGGAGCGTTATCCTCCTGTGTCTGTGCGTCAAAAGCCTCCCCTGCCTCGTTTTCCGCGGCCGGAAGGGCTTCCTCCTCTCCTTCCTCCGAAACAGCGACAGCAGCCTCCGCTTCCTTCACGGAAGGTCCTGCTTCGTTGATCCCTGCCGCCGCAGCGCTTAACGGCTGCAGCGTCATCGCAAGACTCAGACCAATGGCTATAAACTTATGCATTCTCATTGCCGCTCTCCAGTTCACCCCAATATCTGGTGGATATTTTGGGGTTGAAATACAAACCTTTGCAAGATTAACATAATTTGTTCGCTTATGTCAATAGTTTATGTTAAAAGTTTATGTAAACTTTTGGGGCTTGCGGATCGATCCATGCAATCCGCCGGAGACCCTGAGGAAGCGCTGATCCGAGCAGCGTTTTCTCAGATCAGGCGTAAGCGCTGATAAATGAGAGAGGAAAAAAGAATCCCGGCCAGCAGGATCAGATAAGTCACGGCAGACGCTATCCCCCGCCCCAAAGCGGGGATCAGGAGGTCAACGAGAAAATAACCCAGATATTCGATCCACATGATATGGACAAGATAGATCGGAAAGGTGAGCTTTCCCAGAAACAGGACGGGCCTGCTCTCCAAAAGCCTTTTATTCGGGAGCAGAAAAAGTCCCGCAAGGAAGAACGCTGCGCCAAGGCAGTGCAGGATCTCATACGCATTCGGAACATTCCTGACATAAAAACCGAAGATGCGATAGATGTTTTCCGGTGACTCCACATAGGAAGGATAACCGCCCAGAAAGAGTCCCAGCAGGATAAACAGGACGCCGGCAAGGGCTGATATGCGCCTGTCGGAAAAGATTTTTTGCAATCTTATATTGTGTGATTCGTTTCCCTGCTCTGTATTATCCTCCGGGGATCGGACAAAATGACCGTCTTCCCCTGTCTTTTTTGTGCGAAACCAATAAAGATCCGCCAGAAATACCCCGAAGCAGAAGCCGGCATAATAGCGGTCGATGCAGCCCATCGCATAGGAGAGCAAGAGGATGACGAAGGGATAGAAGCGGTATTCCCTTCTGTCCGGGATGGCGATTAGCATGGCAAGAAAGGAGCCGAAAAGCAGCAGATGCAGCATCCAGAAGGGCCCGAGGACAAGGGAATCCGTGGTGATCCACTGCAGGATCAGGGAGTGGAGCAAAAGTCCCAGAGGGGAAAGCTCCGTCGTCTTATGGATATAGTTAAGCCCGGTAAAGGTCAACAGATGGATCAGCAGGTAGTTCAGGATGCCCGTCACGAGAACCGGGAGCAGGAGTCTGGGATAACGCTTAAGGAGCAGCCTGCCCAGTTTTTCCCGGTAATTTTCCTCCTTCAGCCGCATGACGCCGAGCGCCATGAAGAAGGCGGAGATCACAAAAAACAGGCAGAGCAAGAAATTCCCGTTCGTGAAAACACCCAGGGGAGACACGGAAAGAAACCTGTCCCAGCCAAGGGAGCTCCTGCTCGGTGCGTCTTCCCCAAAATAGGTGGCCGGATACATGCCAAGCAGAAAATGATGGGTAAAGATCAGAATGGCCGCAAGGCCTTTCAGCCCGTCCAGCCAGAGGATCCTCTCCCCGCGCCCGGTATCGCCCGCCGCCGCATGCGCCCGGATATCCCGGTCCGTGCCCGCCTTCTCCGCCATTTTCTCAGCTTCTCTGCCGGCGGTCAAAGGCTCTCGCCAGCTTTGTGCCTGTCCACTGCAGGATCTGGACCATCAGCACGAGCAGGATCACCGTCACCGTCATGATATCGAACTGCCAGCGGTAATAGCCGTACTGGATCGCAATATCTCCCAGGCCGCCGCCGCCCACCGTGCCCGCCATGGCGGAATACCCCAGCACCGTGACAAGCGCCACGGTGGCATCCGTGATCAGCGCCGTCCTGGCCTCCGGGATCAGGACCCGTGTGATGATCCTGAAATTATCCGCGCCCATGCTCTGGGCGGCCTCCACCACGCCCGCGTCCACCTCATGGAGGCTGGATTCGACCAGACGGGCGATAAAGGGCGCCGCGGCGATCGTCAGCGGGACGATCGGGGCCGTAGGGCCATAGCTTTTCCCGACGATGGCCCTGGTCACGGGGATCACGAGGATCAGCAGAATCAGAAAGGGAACGCTGCGGATCAGGTTGACGATGGCATCCAGGATCTTATACAGCACGGGATTCGGCTTTAAGCCGCCCTTGGCGGAAAGCACCAGCAAAATCCCCAGGGGAAGCCCCAGCACATAAGCCAGAAAGGTGGAGGTCACGGTCATGTAAAGCGTGATGAATGTGTTCTCCGCCAGCATTTTGATCACCTGTTCACTAAACATAGTCCTTCAGCTCCTCCACATCCAGCCTGCATTCCTTCAGGTAACTGATCATCCGCTCCGCCAGCTTTTCATCCTCCGGCAGCTGCAGGATCATCTGCCCTCTGGCGATGCCGCCGATATCCTTCGTGTCCGCAAGCAGGATATTCGCGGGCGCCCCGGTGGAAAGGACCATATTCGCGATCACCGGCTCATAGGAGGAATTCTCCTTAAACACGATGCGGATACAGTGCTTCCCTTTCAGCTCGGAAACGATCCCGGTCCTCTCCTGGCCGCTCTCCAGAAAGAGCCGCCTGGCCGCCGCGGATTTGGGGTGGGCAAAGATCTCCTTTACTTCTCCCGACTCCGCAAGCTTTCCCTCATCAATGATCGCCACATGGCTGCAGACCTCCTCCACCACGCTCATGGCGTGGGTGATGATCACGATCGTGATGCCGAAGCGCTCGTTGATCTGCTTTAAAAGGGCCAGAATGGATTTTGTCGTGGCGGGATCCAGCGCGCTTGTGGCTTCATCACACAAAAGGATCTTCGGGTCCGCGGCCAGTGCTCTTGCGATGGCCACGCGCTGCATCTGACCGCCGGAAAGCTGCGCGGGGTAGACCTCGGCCTTATCCTTAAGCCCCACCAGCTCCAGAAGCTCCAGCGCCTTTTCCTTCGCGTCCTTCTTCGGCACCTTCCCGATCTCCAGCGGGAAGCAGACATTGCCCAGAACGGAGCGCTGCATCAGCAGATTGAAATGCTGAAAGATCATGCCCATCCCGCGCCTGGTCTCTCTTAAGGCGGCATCGTCCATCTGCGAAAGATCCTTCCCCTGAATATAGACCCTTCCCTCGGTGGGGCGCTCCAGATAATTCAGGCATCTGACCAGCGTGGATTTTCCGGCGCCCGACATCCCGATGATCCCGTAGATCTCACCGGCATGGATATGCAGGTCGATCCCCTTCAGGGCCTCCACCTGTCCGTCCCTGGTGGAGAAGGTTTTCGTCAGTCCCTCGATCCGGATCATCGCCCTGCCCCCTGAAAGCCCATCACCTTTTCCGGCAGGATCCCCACCACATCGCCGCGCATGCCGATGATGGGATTCCCCCTGCCCTCCACATAGTCTTCGGTGATCGTTACGCTGCCGATATTGCTGTCCTTCGGAATTTCGTACATGATATCCAGCATGAACTCCTCAATGATCGCCCGCAGCGCCCTGGCCCCGGTTTCCTTCTCCATGGCCTTTTTCGCGATGGCATGAAGGGAGGCGTCCTCAAACCGCAGGTCGACCTCGTCCATCTCCAAAAGCCGCTGATACTGCTTCAGAATGGCATTCCTGGGCTCCTTCAGGATGCGGACCAGCATATCCTCCGTCAGCGCCTCCAGCGGGCAGAGGATCGGCAGCCTGCCGAGAAACTCCGGGATCATCCCGAATTTTCTCAGATCCTCCGTGGTGGTCTTCATCAGGATATCCTTGTCCTTATCCAGCTTGTCCTTTAACTCCGCGTTAAACCCGATCGAGGTCTGCTTATGCAGCCTCCTTTTGATCACCTCCGGCAGATCCGGGAAGGCGCCGCCGCAGATAAACAGGATATTCCTCGTATTCACGCTGACCACGGGCACCATCATGTTCTTGGAACTGCCTCCCACGGGCACCTCCACCTCCGCTCCCTCCAGGAGCTTCAGCATCCCCTGCTGGACGGACTCGCCGTTTACATCCCTTGCGGTGGAGTCCCGTTTCCGGGCGATCTTATCGATCTCATCGATGAACACGATCCCCGTCTCCGCGCGCTCCACATCATTGTCCGCGGCCAGCAGGAGCTTCGAGATCACGCTTTCCACATCATCCCCGATATACCCCGCCTCCGTCAGGCTCGTTGCATCCGCGACGGCCAGCGGCACATCCAAAAGCCTCGCCATTGTCCGCACAAGATGCGTTTTTCCGCTGCCGGTAGGGCCCAGCATCAGAATGTTGGATTTCTCGATCTCCACCGCATCCTCTTCGCCATGGGCCAGCCGCTTATAATGATTGTACACGGCCACGGACATGATCTTTTTCGCCTTGTCCTGCCCCACCACATACTCGTCCAGCTTTTCCCGGATCCTGTGCGGCGCCGGGATATCCTGAATGGAAAACACCGGCTCCGGCTTCTTTTCCTTCTTTTTCGGCTTCACCTGTTTTCTTCCCGGAAACAGATTTTCAAAGCCGAAATTTCCCATCATATCGGAAAGATTAATAAAGCTGACCCGCGGAGACTTGCCCGAAGAGGCATTGTCCTTATCCTGCTGCCCATCCTGAGCATCATTGTTTTCCTGCTGATCCTTTTTCGCCTTGCTGACCGCTTCCGTCTGGTTTACGACCTCGTCCATCAGCCGGTGCATGCAGTCATTGCAGATATGGATCCCGCCGGGGAGATGAAACATCGCCCCCGCCACGGAAGAAGGCCGGGAGCAGAAATAGCAGATATCTCCGGGCTTTTTTTCATCGTTTCCCTTATCCCCCCCCGGGGCATTTCCGTGGGACGCATCCCCTTCGGATGAATCTCCCCGGGAGCTCTTTACCTCGTCCAGGCTCAAATCTTCAACATCCTTAAAATCCTTATTCACTCTTACCTCCATTCGAAAGCAGGCCTTTAAGCTTACTTTATGACGGCCGCTCACCGAGGGTGACCTCTGTCTGCTCCATCCGGTAGCCCTCTTCCGTGAGCCGCATATATTCCACCACGGCGGAAGAACCGATGGGATATTCCGTGAGCACCCGTTTTAAGCCCTCCAGTGTGGTGACCATTTTCCCGCCAAAGCTGACAATGATATCCCGTTCCCTTCAGCCCGCGAAATCGGCGACGGATTTTGAGTTGATC
>CAMOOZ010000018.1 GCA_946621895.1 uncultured Lachnospiraceae bacterium
CAAATTCACCGTAAATATCACCGATCACATAAATCATTTATCCCGCCTCCGAACCTGACCGGCTGCCGTCGCGTAATCCGGCATCAGCCTGATTTCTATGGCATATGCATACCTCCCCGTGTCCGGAAGGGCGTCATCTCCTTTGTAAAAGCTATCCACAAGGCCGATGCCAAAGACCCTTCTTTCATCGTATGAATGGGGAACATCTGCGAGTAAACTGTATTTTATAAATTATGTAAGTATCGATCATCCCTGCCGCCATCGTCTTGCCAAAGCGCCTGCAGCGACTGACGGAAAAATAGCTGTTCTCTGTCCCTATGTTTTATTCGGGATCCCTAAAAGTCCTGTCTTATCCGCATAGATTTCGGAATTGACTGCCCGCTGCATGCTCTCGTTTTCCGGGTTGATATAAATGCCCATAAAAGCCCTCCTGCCCTGCATTATATCGTTTTTCTTACCCCATGTCACCCGAGTCATCACCAGGATGCTGCAATTCAACCATTTTTAATGTCTGCTTTCCTATGCCTTGCCAGAACAAAAAGGGGAAATGCCCACTGCCACTTTGCCTTCCCGCCGCAGGGGATACGGCTCAGATCTGAATCTGCTGTTCGTCTGATCTTCATTTTTTACCTCCGCGCCAAATCAAAAATCCGGTGCTGTTTTCCTGATCAGCACCGGACTTGCACTCTTTTATCACTACCGCTTTAATCCTTAAAATCAACTGTTTCCGGGATGCATTCCTCCAGCTCTTTCCGGGGTATGCCCTGAAATACCGCCACGATGTCCGGATCAAGCTGTGTACCCGACGCCTCCGTGATGATGGACATCGCCTCCTCGTGAGATCTTTTCTCCTTGTAGGAGCGGCGCATGGTGATCGCCGAATAGGTGTCACAGACTGCAATGATCTTTGCCGCCTCGGGGATCTGATCCCCGGGAAGCCCGTAATAGCCCTTACCGTCGATCCGTTCGTGATGGTAAAGGATCCAGTCTTTGATCTCATCAAAGGAAGGCTGCGATTTTAACAGGTCCATGGCGATCCGGGGATGCTCGCGCATGACCTCCCATTCCTCCGGATCCAGCTTCCCCGGCTTATTCAGAATAGCCTCCGGCACGCCCAGCTTGCCGACATCATGCAGCAGGGCAGCATATTCAAAGCTGACCGGGCTGATCCCTGCCCTTAGGTGCGCGGGAAGATGCCTGTAGAGACACATCGACAGCTTCTGCACATTCCTGCTGTGCCCGTTTAAGTTGGGGTCTCTCGCTTCGATCACCCCGATCAGTGTCTGCGTGATCTCAAGGCTTCGATCCTTCAGGGTGTCCACCAGATGATACATCAGCATCAGCGCAAGGGAAACAAAGATCGCGCCGAAAAACAGGATCCCCGCCATCAGATAATCCGGTCTGCCGGCAAAGGCCACACCAAGATACCCGACAAGGAAGAAAACCAGCAGGAGAAGCCCCACCCTCTCCCAAACGGACTCCCCATGCCTGCCGGACATCATCACATCTCTTGAAGTTTTAATGAATCGGATGTACGCTGCAATATTTCCGACCATAATGACACTTCCCATTATGATCAGCACAATTATCATGTTCTTATTCCTTTCTGGTTAACGGCATCTTTTAAGCTATCCCCTGCTCACTCTTCATCCAGCAGGCCAAGGCCGGTGATCAGACCGTTCACCGGGGTAATATAGCGTGATTCTTCCTCCCTCTCGAAGTGAATGCCAAAACGGGTAAGCTGCTCCAAAAACGCATCCACATAGACGCTGCTTTCAAAGGCGCGCACCACCTCCAAATGGAAATACCCGGCAGTGGCGGTCAGATACAGCGTCACCGTCCGAAAGCCCGGATCCAGGTTCGTGGCCATATATTTTGTTTTCACGATCTCACTGGCATATCGCCCTGCCTTCAGCCCTCCCACATAGTCGATCATGAAGGTGTCATTATTCGATCCTTTGGAAAAATCCAAAACGGAAAGGCGTCCGGTGAAGTTCGGGATCGCCGTCCCCACCTGCCGCAGCGCGCCGCCCATGGTGTTTGCGAGAAATCTGGCCAGCCGGGGATCATTCGCCTCTTTCAGCAGAGCCCGGCATTTCTGCGCCTGTTCTGCAAAGGAGAGCTTTTCCATTTCCTCCGTGGGATAGGGGAGCCGGAGCGCGCCGGCGCTGTTCTTAAAGGTATTCTCCGCCCCCAGCGCCTTTCGGTTGGAGGTGGGCACAAGGGCGCCCAAAAGCTGCCTGTTTTCCGGATGCACCTTCTGCACCGCGTTTGCCATCATCGCATGCAAAACGGCCACGGGCGAAGAATTGTTTTCCTTCACAAAACGGATGAAATCCTCCTCCTTCACGCGCACGGGCGTGCCCTGCATATGATCCAGCGGTTTTTCATCGATCTCGGGCAGATGCCAGTATTGATCCTTAAAGAAATCCACCGCATAGTCCTCGGGAAGCTCATAGGGAACGGAATAAGGATCAAACTCCTCGCCGGGCAGAATCGGCGTGTCCTGCGTGCGGATCCCCTCCACCGGCTCGTTTATCCCATCCCGCAGACGGAAATAATGGTAAATGGTCGCCTCGATGAAAAGATTCATCCCCAGCCCGTCGCATAAGCCGTGGAACATCGAAAACCAGATCGTGTCGTTCCAGAAGGTCACATCAATGCAGTGCCAGTTTGTTTCCGCGCCGCCGACCCTGCGCAGCACATCTGTTTCCTTCACCTCCATGGGAAGGGGATTTTCCGCATAGAAAAAATCACCGTTCTTTTCCACAAAGGCGTCTGCAAAATAAGGCATGCGCTTCAGCGTATTATTCACTGCCTCCTGCAGGAGTTCTCCGCGGACATTGCCCTTAAGCCCGACCTCCACCACATAGGTGCGCATAGGCTTTGCGCGGTAAAAGCTGGAAACGCCGCTGAAATTCTGCTCTTTTATCCGAAATTCCGGTTGCTTGCTCATCATCATTTCTCCTCTTTATTCAGATCTCCGGGTCTTCCTTCCCGATTGATCAGCCATCGGCCTGATCATTCATCCTCTTCATCAGAAAATCCCTGATGTCCACTTCCTTTTCGTACAGAAAATCCATGCAGTACACGGGTTTCCCATTGACATAATCCGTATGATAATCATCCACGGCGTACAGGATCATCCTGGCGCTCATGGAGGTGTCCTTTCGTTTGTCTATAAAGTATTCCGCTCCGCTGTCGCTGAAGGAGACGCGAAGCCATTCCGGCATCAGAATGATCCTCACCCGGATATCCCCGGAGGCGGAATAGGCATCCATGATCCGTTCCGTGAGCATTTCCTCCACGGCCAGACGGATCGATCTTAACCGTCGTCCGCCAAAGCCCACGCCCTCAGCCAGCTCGCTGACAAGGCTTGCCACAGGCACAATGGCATAGTCGCTGTTTTTTACGACCAGATCGAAAACGGTAACGCCGCCGGCCAGCTCTTCGTTCAGCTCCAGCAGCTTCAGCCGGTTCAGCAGATCCGCCCGCAGGCTGCGCTGATCCAGCTTGCCGTTCACATTCAGCGGAAAGCTGTCATACCTGAAAATATGGGAGGGGATCTTGAAGCGCGGGATCAGGGTCCGCAGAAAGCTTTTAATGCTTTCCGGATCGAAGGCCGC
>CAMOOZ010000019.1 GCA_946621895.1 uncultured Lachnospiraceae bacterium
GTCAGATAATAATACCCCATCAGCAGAAAGGCGCCGAGGATCGTAAAAAGGATGCCGCCGATCAGATAGACATTAAACCGCCATGCCCCCCATACCCGCTCCAGCTGCGTGCCGATGGAATAATAAAAAAAGCACATCAGCAGGAAAAAGAAAAGATTGGTAAAGTTCGGCGGGATCACGATCCAGGTGATCAGCCGCCAGATCTGTCCCCGCAGGATCGCATAGGGATTCAGATAAAGCAGGCTTAAGATCACCGGGTTCGTCAGCTGAATGATCAGTCCCAGCGCATAGGCCAGGATCAGAAAACGGATCAGTCCCGGGATCGCGTATTTTCCGAATTTTTTTTCCAGCTTTCCCATCAGACCGCTTCCTTCTTTTTCGTCAGATAAACCCTGCCTTCCTTCCCCTGGAGAAGCCTTGCGATATTGGAACGGTGCTGGAAGAAGGCCAGCCCCGCGATCAGGAAGGCGATCACATAGATCTCAAGCCGTCCGGTGTCGGAAAGCTCGCCAAAGAGAAACCCGCTGAGCCCGGCCGCAAGCGTCCAGACGACAAATCCCACATTCACCAGCAGGCTCCCGACGGACACAAAGTGAAAGATGAAGAATTCCGGGAAAAAGAGCAGGATCCCCACGATGGTCAGGGACCAGTGGATGGAAAGGATCAGGCCGGCCGTGCAGGCAATGCCCTTTCCGCCCTTGAATTTCAGCCAGACCGGGAAATCATGTCCGAGGATCACCCCCAGCGCTGTATAATACTTGAACAAAAAGCCCAGGTCGGCGTATTCTCCCCTGGCAAAAAGAAAACCGGTCAGCAGAATGGCCAGCACGGTCTTTAAAATATCCCCGATCAGCACGATCGCTCCGGCCTTTGGGCCCAAAACCCGCAGCGCATTGGTTGTGCCGAGGTTGCCGCTGCCGTGCTTGCGGATATCTGTTCCCACCAGTTTTCCGTAAAAATAAGCGGACTGAAAATTGCCGAACACATATCCGATGGCCAGACACAGGATCCGATAAATGATATCCTGGCTCATGATTCATGCCTCCTTTCCCGCGCGATCAGGCGGATCGGCGTCCCCCGAAAGCCGAAGGTCTCCCGGATCTGATTCTCCAGATAGCGCTCATAGGAAAAATGCAGCAGCTTCTTATCGTTCACAAAGAGCACAAAGGTGGGCGGTTTCACGGACACCTGGGTCGCGTAAAGCAACTTCAGCGCCCTGCCCTTGTCCGTGGGGGGCTGCTGCATGGCCATGGCCTCCGTCAGGATCTCATTGAGGACACCCGTCTGGATCCGCATCGCGTGGTTCTCCGCCGCCATGTCGATCAGCTCAAAGAGCTTTCCGATGCGCTGCCCGCTTTTGGCCGAAAGAAAAACCATTTCCGCATAGGGGATAAAGGAGAGCACCGATCTGATCTTCTCCTCCTCCCGCTTTGCGGTCATGGTATCCTTTTCCACTGCATCCCATTTATTCACTGCCACGATCACGGCCTTGCCCCGTTCATGGGCGATCCCGGCGATCCTGGCGTCCTGCTCGGAGACCCCCTCCTTCGCGTCGATCACAAGGACGCTCACATCGGAGCGCTCCACGGCACCGACGGCCCGCAGGATCATATAATGCTCAAGCTCTTCTTTGATCTTGTTCTTTCGCCGCAGTCCTGCCGTATCGATCAGGACATAGTCCCTGCCGCCACGGGAAAAGTCCGTGTCCACCGCATCCCTTGTGGTGCCGGGAATATCGGAAACGACCAGGCGCTTTTCCCCGAGGATTTTATTGATCAGCGAGGATTTTCCCACATTGGGCTTTCCGATCACGGAGACCTTTATCCTCGTATCCTCCTCTTCCTCGTCCTTCCCTTCAGGAAAATGGGAAACGACCTCATCCAGAAGCTCGCCGAGGCCAAGACGGTTTGCCGCGGAAACGGGCACGGGATCCCCCAGGCCGAGATTATAAAATTCATAGACCTCCAGCTGCTGCTTATCAAAGGCATCCACCTTATTGACCGTAAGCACCACGGGGGAAGCGGCGCGCCTGAGCATATCCGCCACCTTGCCGTCCTGATCCGTAAGCCCCTGGCGCACATCGGTCAGGAAGATGATCACATCCGCCATATCCATGGCCATCTGCGCCTGCTCGCGCATCTGGGAGAGCAGGATATCGCCGGAATCCGGCTCGATGCCGCCGGTGTCGATCAGCGTAAAGGAAAAGGAAAGCCAGGAGATCTCCGCCGTGATCCTGTCCCTTGTGACGCCCGGCGTATCCTCCACGATCGCGATCTTTTCCTTTGCCAGTGCATTAAATAAGGTGGACTTTCCCACATTGGGCCTGCCCACGATTACTACGATCGGCTTATGCCTTCTTCCCATCCGTTCCAACCAGCTTTTCTATAAGATCAATACCATTAGATTCTACAATACGGATGGGCACTTGTAAAGAATCGGACAGCTCAGGGACGGTCATATCGTCCAGAAAGACCTCCTCACCGGACCGGAGCATGTTCACCGGCAAAAGCAGCTCCTCCCCCAGCGCCTTTCCGGAAAGCGCCTCCTTCAGGTCCCCTCCGGTCAGCAGGCCGGAAACGGTGATCCGCTCTCCGAAGAAACGGTTTTTCACCGGGTAAACGGAGATCTCAAGCCCGGGAACGAGCGCCGCCGTCCGCGCCGCAAGGGAGGCGATCGCATCGGCCGCGAGCAGTCCCGTAGCGACGGACACATGACGCATCTTCCCCGTCAGGCAGCCGGAAGGTGACTGCCCATCCGGGGCAGGCAGCCCGCCGCCGGGCGACCGGTCTTCCTCCCCCTGCCGATCCTCAGCGCCGGCAGTGGCTGCCGCCTGCCCGGATGCCTGCGTAGCGCTTCTTTCCAGCCCGGCAAGGGCCTCCTCAGCTTCATCGATGAGAAGCCTCAGCATCCCCACCCCGTTTTCCAGCTGCGGATAACCGTCATAGGAATCCGCCTCCGGCAGGGGCAGCCCTGCAAGCAGATACCACTCGTCAGAGGCATGGACA
>CAMOOZ010000020.1 GCA_946621895.1 uncultured Lachnospiraceae bacterium
CTGGAGCTGAAGGATAAGGTCTCGGCGGAGGAGGCACTGGCAGAGCTCGGAAAGGATCCTCTGCAGACACTTCCGCCGGAAGAAGGAAACCTGGGTGAAGCGATCTCGGCGCTGGTGGCGCTGGGCTATTCCAGGGCGGAGGCGGCAGGCGCCTTAAAGGGCATCGAGGAGCCGGAGACCAAAGAGGTGCAGGAGCTTTTGCAGCTGGCCTTCCGGCAGCTGATGTGAGCGTGAAACGGAGCGGTGTGTGATGACGAAGGTGAACATTCAGTACGACCTCCTCTGCATCGGGATGGCACTCGTGGATTCCATTATCCGGGGCTTTGATCCGAAGCCGGTGTCCGCCTCGGGCTTCCGGGCTGAGAGCTGCTCGTTAAATGTGGGCGGGGAGGCTGTTAATGAGGCGATCGCTGCAGCGAAGCTCGGACTGAAGACGGGCATTCTCTGCGCGCTGGGCGGGGATGCCGCCGGCAGGCTGATCGAACAGGAGCTGAAGAAGGCAGGGGTGGATACGGCGCCTGCGGTGAGGCCTGAGGCCTTCAGCACACCGGTCACAACGATGTTTGTGCATGACGACGGGACGAGGAAATCTGTGACCAACCGTGCCCATACCGTTAATTTCAGACCGGACAGATATCCGGAGCGCATCCGGGCAAGGGCGGTTATCCTCGGGTCGCTTTTTCGCGCGCCCTTTGATGATCCCGATATTCTGCTGGCTGTCGTCCGGGCGGCGAAGGAAGCGGGGAGCCTTGTGTTTGCGGACACGAAGCTGCCAATCTTCCGTGTGCTGGAACTGAAGGATATTCGGGATGCGCTCCCCCTTATTGATTATATCACGCCGAACGAAGACGAAGCCGCGTTTTATACGGGGGAACGCGAGCCGGAGAAAATGGCGGATGTGTTGCTTTCCCATGGCGTAAGGAATGTGGTGATCAAGCTGGGGAGCAGGGGATGTTATTTCAAAAATGAGAAAACGGCGTTTTCCCTGGACGCTTATCCGATCGCGGCAAAGGATGCGACCGGCGCCGGGGATAATTTCCTGGCAGGCTTTGCCGCAGAATTGCTTAACGGAAACAGTGTGGAGCGCGCAATGACCTTTGCAAATGCCTGCGGGGCGATCTGCACCACGGCGGTGGGCGCCGGAACTGCGCTGAAAAGCAGGGCGCAGGTGGAGGAATTCATTCGGGAAAATAGTCCGGAAAAACCGCTTTTCCGGCGCCGGTAGCATCCGGTCTTCGCGGAACCTCTCCGTATTTGTCCCGGTAGGCTTCGGCAAAGTCCTGATAGCTTCCATAGCCGCAGGAATAGCAGGCTTCTGCGGGCGCGGTTCCGCCCAGGATCATTTCATGCGCCCGGTTCAGTCTGCGGTTTTTCATATATTCCGGCAGCCGGCAGCCGAAGGCGTTTGCAAAGTCCTCCAAAAGCTTCTCCGGCGCCATGCCGAAATGGGACGCAATATCCTCCGGGGAAAGCTGTTCGCAGATGTTTTCGTTTACATAACATAGCAGCTTAAGCAGCGGATCATCCCTGTCCGTGGATAAAGGCACGGTCAGAGAGGACTCCTCCCTGCACCTGCCGATTTCGATCAAAAGCCGGACGACGCCAAGCCTGGCCGCCAGCCTTGCGGCATAGGAGGAGGAGGCGGTTTCCGTCCGGATCCGGGTCAGAATGCCGGCAAAGCGGTCGGTCTCTTTTGTTTCGGGACGGATCACATTTGCGCTCTCTGAAGAGAAGAGCTCATGGATATGGCATTCCGGCAGATCGAAATCCTCCAGCATTTTGGCGGAAATATACACAGTATACCGGTCATAGAGATTTCCGGCGGGAAAAGCGGGCTGATGGGGCACGCCTCTTCCCACGAGGATAATATCCCCGGTGGAAACATCATAGATCCTGCCGTCGATCATATAGCTGCCTGAGCCGTACCGGACGAAGGTGACCTTGTAGAAATCATGAACATGCACACCCATTTCCGTGCCAAGGGTGTCCGTATTATGAAACAGCCTGAAATCTTCATGCAGATACCCCTTTGCAGGTACCTTTTCCTCTGTCTGAAGCATTTTTATCCTTTCCGGTTTGCTCACGCGTCAGAAACCGTGCAGTCCTGCCTTTTCCCGGTCTGCGCTGTGCCGCGCGGCTGCCTGATTGACAGGAAATGAATTGAAAACTGCGTTTTCCATAACGCCGCGGCGGGATGACCTTCTCCCCTCACAACAGTATAATAAAGATCGCCGGAAAAAGAAAGATGAAGAGCAGGTGAGATCAAATCTGGAAAGCGACGGCACGAAAGGTTATAATGAGCATATGCACAGAACGATAGAAACGAATCTTCTGGAAGAGGATAAAAAACAGGAGGGCACGCTCCGCCCCAAAAGCTTTCAGGATTATATCGGACAGGAAAAGGTCAGGCGCAATCTGGAGGTTTTCATTCAGGCCGCGAAAAAGCGGGGAGATCCGCTGGATCATGTGCTGCTTTACGGTCCGCCCGGTCTGGGAAAGACCACGCTTGCCGGGATCATCGCGGAGGAGATGGGCTCCAATCTGCGGATCACCAGCGGGCCTGCCATCGAGCGCCCCGGGGATATCGCTGCGATCTTAAGCTCTCTTCGCAATGCGGATCTTTTGTTCATCGATGAGATCCACAGGCTGAACAAGGCGGTAGAGGAGGTGCTTTATTCCGCGATGGAGGACTATGCCATCGATATTCTGATGGGGAAAGGGGAGAACGCCCGCAGCTTCCGCTATCAGCTGCCGAAGTTTACGCTGGTGGGCGCGACGACCAGGGCCGGGCTTTTGTCCGCCCCCTTGAGGGACCGTTTTGGCGTGATCGAGCGGCTGGAATTCTATTCCGTGCCGGAGCTTTCCCGGATCGCGGAGAATTCCGCGAAAAAGCTGAAGGTGAAGATCGATGAGGGAGGGGCGGAGGAGCTTGCCAGGCGAAGCCGGGGGACGCCATCCTCAGGGAGTGCGGTCTGGATCCCCAGACGGCCCACATCTTA
>CAMOOZ010000021.1 GCA_946621895.1 uncultured Lachnospiraceae bacterium
AAAGGATAAGGACGATCGGCGTGCTGACCAGCGGCGGGGATGCCCCGGGAATGAATGCGGCGATCCGCGCGGGGGTCAGGGAGGGTCTTTGCAGGGGGGTAAAGGGCCAGGGGATCAAAAAGGGATATCAGGGCCTTTTAAATGAAGAGATCGAGCCGATGGAGGCCTGGTCTGTTTCCGACACGATCCAGCGGGGCGGAACGATCCTGGGCACCGCCAGAAGCATGGAATTCAAGACGGAAAAGGGACAGATCAGGGCCGCGGAGATCTGCAGAAAGCATAAGATCGACGGGATCGTGGTCATCGGCGGCGACGGCTCCTACCGCGGCGCGCAGGCGCTTTCCCATCAGGGGATCAATACCATCGGCATTCCCGGCACCATAGACCTGGACATTGCCTGCACGGACTATACGATCGGCTTTGATACGGCGGTGAACACGGCGATGCAGGCCATCGATAAGGTCAGGGACACCTCCTCCTCCCACGAACGCGTCTCCATTATCGAGGTGATGGGAAGAAACGCCGGCTATATCGCCCTCTGGTGCGGCATCGCAAACGGCGCGGAGGATGTGCTGATCCCGGAGCGCTATGACTACCAGGAGCAGACGATCATCGATCACATCATCGAGTCCAGAAAGAGCGGAAAGACCCACCATCTGATCATCAATGCCGAGGGCATCGGGCATTCCACCTCGATGGCGAGGCGTCTGGAGGCAGCCACCGGCATCGAGACCAGGGCGACCATCCTTGGCTATATGCAGCGAGGCGGCTCGCCCACCTGCAAGGACAGGGTCTATGCTTCGATCATGGGTGCCTATGCGGCGGATATCCTCTGCGACGGAAAGACCAACCGCGTGGTGGCCTATAAGCACGGGGAATATACGGATTTCGATATCGAGGAGGCGCTGGCCATGCAGAAGGACATTCCCCAGTATTATTATCAGATCTCCGGAGATCTGGCGAAGCACTGATGCGCAGGGATTCCGGTTCTGAGGGAAACAGAGAGCATCCCGGCGATACGCCGGGCGTATCCTTCGGTCCCGGCATTTCCTCCCTGCAGAATCCCAGGTTAAAGGAGCTGGTGAGGCTGAAGGAGAATGCCGCTTTTAGGAAAAAAGAGGGTCTGATGATCGCCGAGGGAGAGCGTCTCGTGGCTGAGCTGCCCCCGGAATGGATCAGGGAGCTTTATTTTTCAGAGCGTTTTCTGAAGGCAAAGGGAAAGCCGCCGGAGGAGCTTGCGCCGGAGGGCTTTTCCGGCAGGGTAAGGGTCCTTTCGGACAGCGCCTTCGCAAAGCTGTCGGACACGAAAACGCCGCAGGGGATCCTGGCTGTGGGAGAGCGGCCCCGATGGGACATCCGTGCGCTGAAAACGGAAGCCCCGCTGCTCCTTGCGCTGGAGGACATCCAGGATCCGGGAAATCTGGGCACCATGTTCCGGCTCTGTGAAGGAGCCGGGGCGGACGCGCTGTTTACCCTGGGCAGCTGTCCGGATCCGTATTCCCCGAAGGCCTTAAGGGCCGCGATGGGTTCCTCCTTCAGGCTCCCCTGGTTTGGCGGGGAGGACCACCCGGCGTTCCGGACACTGTGCAAAGGAATGGGCATCCGGATCTACGCGGCAGAGCTTTCCGCCAGCAGTGACTATGCCGGGTTTGATTATCGGGAGGGTGCCGTCTTTCTGATCGGAAATGAAGGAAGAGGGTTAAGCGAAGAAGCGCTTTCCATCGCTGATGAGCGGATCCTGATCCCCATGAAGGGGCGCTCGGAATCCATGAACGCGGCGATGGCGGCAGGGATACTGCTGTTTGAGGCGGCGAGGCAAAGACGGAGGACATTGAATTCTTTTAGATAAGCGCTGCCTGCGACGGCGGGCAATGAGGGAGAGTATGGAAAATCAGGAAAACAGCGGCTATCTGCTGTCTGCAGATGAAATGGCCGGACTCAGACTGAAGCTGCAGAAGAGCCATCTGAACGAAAAGGACTGGGATTATATCTACGGCCTGTTTGCGGAGCGCTATGTGCTCACGCTCATGCCCACGCAGAAGCTGATGGAGGCACAGTTCAGCTTTAAGGGGGTGCTCAGGGATAAGGACAACCTGATCGTGTTCACCGATCCGAAGGAATGCGCGGCCTTCGGCGAGAAGCATCCTGTGGTCACGGCCGGCGGAAGCCTGGAGATGGGCGTCATCCCCTTTTCCACGGTCAGGCATATCGCGGAGGACTTTTCCCTGAATGCCTATATCGATCCGAAAAACGAGTTAAACTCGCGTTTCCTGGTCTATGACGGGAAGACGAAGACCTTTCATGTGTATATTATTCAGAACCTTAGGCTGTGAAGGGCTCAACTTACAACAATCTGTTTGAACGAGAAATGATGACAGTTAGAAAGGAGGATGAGGATGACAATGACAGAAAATGCTAACATGGTTGAGGGTCTTCGGGCTATAAATTTCACAGATACTCAGATAGCAGATCTGCTTCTGATGATTGAAGGCCGTATAACCCTGGAAGAATGGAAAAAACGCTTCGAGGAAGAAGAAAAGAAGAAAAAGTAAAGCCCGGTGCTCAGCGGCTTCTCAGCTCGCTGAAAAAATTCCGCAGCACCGCCCCCGCTTCCTCCGCCAGCACTCCCCTGACCACCTCCGCCTGGTGGTTGAAGCGGGGCTCCTCCAGCAGATTTAAGATGGAGCCCGCGCAGCCGGATTTGGGGCTTTCCGCTCCCATCACGACCCTTGGGATCCTGGCCTGGACGATGGCTCCCGCGCACATCCG
>CAMOOZ010000022.1 GCA_946621895.1 uncultured Lachnospiraceae bacterium
ATTCCCCGGTGGATATGGTCCGCGTGGCCACCTATATCAATACGATGCCGGAGGCGATCGACATTATCGAGGATGCGGACAAGAAGGGCTATGAGACCACCTGCAATATCATGGCGGTGGCACACTGCCAGGAGGGGGATGTGAAGCTGGCGCTCGAGCTGATCGGGAAAAGCCCCGCCAGCGCCGTCTATATCGTGGACAGCTTCGGCTCACTTTATCCGGAGCAGGTCCGCAGGATCGCGGAGCTGTATCTGGAGTACGCGGACAGATACGGCAAAAAGGTGGGGATCCATGCCCACAACAATCAGCAGTGCGCTTTCGCGAATACGATCGAGGCGCTCTCCATCGGGACCAGCTTCCTGGACGCCACCTACTGCGGCATGGGCAGGGGCGCAGGCAACTGCAGCATCGAAGCGCTGATCGGCTTCTTAAAGAATCCGGCCTACCGCCTTTCCCCGGTGCTGAAGTTTATTGAAAAGGAGATGCTTCCCTTAAAAGCGTCCGGCATCACATGGGGCTATGATATCCCCTATCTGCTGACAGGGCTTCTGGACCAGCATCCCAGGACGGCCATTGCCGCGATTGCCGCCGGAGACACCCATTATTTTGACCAGTACCAGAGTCTGTTGGAAAGGGATTGATCGTTTGAAATCATGTTTAAGCTGATCGCGGATTTTTCCGATATTGAAACGGATACATTGATCGACGCGGCCTTTGAGGCGATGAGGAGCATGCCGGCCGGGCTTCCCGGCGGCCTGAAGCTGCCGCCCTTTATCACGGCGGGGATGCTGAAAAGCATGCCGAAGAACGCGTTCGTGGAGACCTTTGTCCAGTCATTTAATTCCGCGGAGGAAAAGATGCTTCCCCTCATTACCATGTGCCTGTCCCCTTATCTGGGCAGGATCAGGGTGGATGCGGGAGAGACAAGGGCAAATCCGGCCCCCGGCGTTCTTCTTTCCGTGGAGGCCCTTGTGGGACAAGCGGATGAAGACTGGCTTTTTCAGCGGATGTTTTCGCTTTTTCCCGACTGGGCCTGCCTTGGGGAAGCCTTAAAGGAACCGGATGCGGGGGAAACCAGGCTGCGGGAGAGGATCGCCGGACTAACCCCCCCGGAAAAGGAGTTTGCGGCCTTAAGGCTCATGAGCACCCACAGGGCGGAGCTGATCGAGCGGATCAACAGGGAAACAGCGGAAAAGGGGACACCGATGGAGGTGTGCGGTCTGCGTTTTCTGATGCCTGCCTGAGGATCAGCCGCTGCCTGCGCCGGTCACCGGCGTGAAAACCCATATGTATGGAGGAACGGATGAAATTCAAGTATGCTATTTTATTTTGTGCAACTATATTACTGCTGAGCGCCTGCGGCGGAAACGATGTGGTGGAGATCGGCGGGGGAAGCGTGACCGCCTCGCCCCAGGCATCGGGCGAAGGCACAGCTGCCGCCATGAGCGCTGCCGGGGCTGTCACGGAGTCCTATACCTTTACCGTGAACGGAAAGGCCATTGCCCCGGATATGGACATGGCTGAGGTGCTTTCCGCGATCGGGAAGGAGCAGTCCTATTTTGAAGCGGAGAGCTGCGCCTTTCAGGGCATGGACAAGATGTATACCTACGCGGATTTCGAGATCGACACCTATCCCCAGGGGGATAAGGATCTGGTCTCCGTGATCCTGTTTAAGAATGATCTGGTCAAAACGGATGAGGGGATCGCCATCGGCATGGGGCTGGAGGATATCCAAAAGGCTTACGGCAATGCGCAGGAAGAGAACGGCGCTGTGATCTTAAATAAGGGAAATATGCAGCTGCAGTTCCTTTTGAAGGACGGGGTGATCACCTCCATCGAGTATGATTCACTGACGGCAAAGGGGTAAACACATGGTAACAGCAGTAGTCGGAGCAAACTGGGGAGATGAGGGCAAGGGGAAGATCACGGATATGCTCTCCGGGCAGGCGGACATGGTCGTCCGTTTCCAGGGCGGGGCAAATGCCGGCCATACCATTGTCAATGAATACGGGAAATTCGCGCTGCACGCGCTTCCCTCGGGCGTGTTCCATCAGCGGATCACGAATGTCATCGGAAACGGCGTGGCCCTGAATGTTCCCTTTCTGATGAATGAGCTGAAGACACTGGAGGAAAGGGGAGTGCCCGCCCCGAAGCTGATGATCTCGGACAGGGTCCAGCTGGTGATGCCCTACCATATCCTCCTTGATCAGTATGAGGAGGAACGGCTGGGCGGCAGAGCCTTCGGTTCCACAAAATCCGGCATCGCCCCCTTTTATTCGGATAAGTATGCGAAGATCGGCTTTCAGGCCGGGGAGCTTTTTGACGAGAAGGCGCTTAAGGAAAAGGCAAAAAGCGTCTGCGAACTGAAAAATGCGCTGATCGTTCATCTCTATCATAAGGAGCCCCTTGATCCGGACAGGATCATGGATGCGCTTCTGGAATACAGGGAGGCGCTTGTCCCGTATCTTGCGGACACCTCCGCGATTCTCCGGGGCGCGCTGAAGGAGGATAAGACCGTATTGCTGGAGGGGCAGCTGGGCACCTTAAAGGACACGGACCACGGGATCTACCCGATGGTCACCTCCTCCTCCACGCTTGCGGGCTTCGGCGCGGTGGGCGCGGGGATCCCGCCCTATGCGATAAACCGGGTGATCGCCGTTTCCAAGGCCTATTCCTCCGCGGTAGGATCAGGTGAATTTGTGTCGGAGATCTTCGGCGAGGAGGCAGCGGCCCTGCGCGATCACGGCGGAGACGGCGGGGAGTACGGCGCCACCACTGGCCGTCCCAGAAGGGTCGGCTGGTTTGACTGCGTGGCTTCGAGGTACGGCTGCGCGCTGCAGGGCGCCACGGAGGTGGCCTTTACGGTGCTGGATGCGCTGGGCTATCTGCAGGAGATCCCCGTCTGCACGGCCTATGAGATCGACGGAAAGGTGTGCGATGATTTTCCCGTGACCTCGGCGCTCAGAAGGGCAAAGCCGGTGCTTAAGGTGCTGCCGGGCTGGGGAGTCAGCATCCGCGGGATCAGAAAATATGAGGAGCTGCCGGAAAACTGCCGGGCATATGTGGAATTTATCGAGAAAAGGCTTGGGTTTCCGATCACGATGGTCTCCAACGGGCCGGGGAGAGAGGATATCATTTATCGGGACGGAAGATCATGAAAAAGCAGTAAGCGCTGCTTTTTTCCATGCGGTTTGCGGCCCATTGACATGAGGAAAATGCATGATCAGAAATGTGATTCTGGATATCGGGAATGTGCTGGTGGATTTCGCCTGGGAAAGGGAAGAACGGAGGATCATCCGGGAATATGCCGGGAAGCGGGGGATTCAGGATGAGCAGGAGATCGAAAGGCTTTTCGGACGGCTGAAATATGCCACCGTGGATTCCCCCACCTGGAACGAATATGACCGGGGCTATTGGACCGAGGAGCAGGTCATTGAAAGCTTTATCGAACGGGACAGAGAACTGGAGGAGCCGATCCGGCAAACGGGAAAGAGCTTAAAGGAGATCCTCTCCAGAAGAGCGGCCTCGATCCCCTTTATCGACCTGCTTCATGCGCTGGGCTATCAGGTGTTCTATCTTTCCAACTTTTCGGCGCCGGCAGTGCGGGACGCGAAGGAAGCGCTGGATTTCCTGCCGCATACGGACGGCGGTTTTCTGTCCTACACCGTGCATCTCTTAAAGCCGCAGAAGGCGTTTTACGAGATGCTCCTTGAGGAATACGAGCTTAAAGCAGAGGAATCCGTGTTCTTTGATGATATGGAAAGAAATGTGGAGGGGGCGAAGGCCTGCGGGATTCATGCGTATGTTTTTGAAGGCGTGGAGCAGGCGATGGGCATCCTGTGGAGTCTGAAGCAGGGGAAAGATCCGGCCGGGGAAGCGCTTTAACCGGCGTATCCTGAAAAAGACGGAAACATTAGACATCAGAGGGAGGAAATGCGGGAATGGCAGAGATGACATTACTGGAAAAATGGCGGACCATGGCCTATCCGGAAAAAGGGGATCAGAAGGCCCTGGACAAGCTCTGGAAGGACTATTTTGATAAGGAAAAGCCGGTCTATGCCGAGCTTCTGGAGCATCCCGGTGAAGTAGTCCGTGGGACGGTAAAGGAGCTTGCGGAAAAGTATGACATGGATCTGATGACCATGGTGGGCTTTCTGGACGGGATCAATGACTCCCTGAAGGAGCCCAATCCGGTGGAGGAAATGACCGAGGACACGGAGGTGAACCTGGGCTTCGACACGGCGCTTCTTTATAAGAATATGGTGGCTGCCGGCGCGGACTGGCTTTACGGCCTTCCCCAGTGGGACGCGATCTTTTCAAAGGAGGAGCAGAAGGCCCTTTATCTGGAACAGAAAAATGCCAGGACCGTGGTCAAACCGGAAAAGATCTACCCCAATGATCCCTGCCCCTGCGGCTCCGGGAAAAAATACAAAAAATGCTGCGGGAGAAACGCCGCTGCCTCATAAGTCAGTAAAAACGCCGGGGCGGGAAGCTTCCGGCGTTCTTTATGCCACGGGCGCTGAGGAAATTATCGCTATTCGGCGATGCGCCCCGGGCGGCGGGCAGGGTACGGATAAATCCTTCCCTGCCCGATTGCGTTTCATGCTTCCGCCCAGGGCTCTTCATACTCCGGAAACATTTCCATAAAGGCTTCCCGGAAGATGTTCTTTAACGGAATGAAGCTTTTTTCCAGACCGAAGCGCCGAGGATAGTCATACAGGATGATCTGCAGATCCCCAGCCAGCTTTTCGACCACCCACTCCGGTTTTAACTGCATCATGCCGAAAAGGGTGGAGCCGTAGCTTTTCGAATGGGCAAAGTTATCCAGATAGTCCTTCGCGAAGCGCCGCCATTCTTCGATCAGCTCCGGCGGCGCCTCGGGAAGCGTAAGTCCAAGGTCATCCATGGAGGCAAGGAGATCCCGCTCCAGCCTCTTTTTAAAAAGAACGCTGCCGCCTGCCTCTCCCGAGCGGATCATCAGAAAGGCCCGCATAAATAAGTCAGTCTCATTGCCCTTTTTGTCCGTTTCAAACCGCGCCGGCCAGCTGGCCGATCCTTTTCTGTTTCTCTTTTTCTTTTGTTTTACAGCCATGCAGGATCCTCACTTTCCTTTTCATTATACTCCGCTCCGGTGATCTGTCACAATACAGAGCAGACGAAGAAAGATAACATTTAAAAATATGGTAAAATGTCCCGAAAAACAAAATTCCCTATTGAAATTCACTGTGCAAGTTGTTAGAATTCATTTGTTACACAGGCGTAGGGGACTGTGGCGGAAGAAAAGCCGGTTTTCTTTGCCGCGGACCGGGGGTCAGGTTTCTGCGGAAAACATGCGAACGGCTCCGGGCGAAGCGGATCGTTTTCCTTCCACGCAGCGCTCAAACCCAAATTGCTTTAAAAATGGAGGAAAAAAGAGATGAAAAAAGTTTTAGGTTTCGCACTCTCCCTCACCATGGCGGGCATGCTTGTTGCCTGCGGCGGTGCACAGGGAGGAAACACTGCTGCACCTGCAGCTGATGCAGGCGCAGCCACGGAAGCTCCTGCAGCCGATGCAGCTGCCACTGATGCAGCAGCCACGGAAGCTCCTGCAGCAGAGGCCGAAGCTCCTGCAGCAGAGGCTGAGGCTCCCGCAGCAGAGGCCACCGGCAATGCCGCAAAGCCTCTTTGCTGGTTCAACCGTCAGCCTTCCAACAGCACCACCGGTGAGCTGGATATGGCTGCGCTGAATTTCAATGACAAGACCTATTATGTTGGCTTCGATGCAAACCAGGGCGCACAGCTGCAGGGCCAGATGATCGCTGATTATCTGACTGCCGGCACCGCTGATCTGGACCGCAACGGCGATGGCATCATCGGTTATGTCCTTGCCATCGGCGATATCGGCCACAATGATTCCATTGCACGTACCCGTGGTGCAAGAGAAGCTCTTGGCACCGCTGTGGATGCAGGCGGCGCAACGGATCCTACACCTGCAGGCACGAACCTTGACGGCACCGCCACTGTGGTACAGGATGGTTCCATCACCATCGCCGGAAAGGATTATATCGTCCGTGAGCTGGCTTCTCAGGAAATGAAGAACTCCGCCGGAGCTACCTGGGATGCAGCCACTGCCGGAAACGCGATCAGCACCTGGTCCGCTTCCTTTGGCGATCAGATCGATGTGGTCGTCTCCAACAACGACGGTATGGCAATGTCCATCTTCAACTCCTGGTCCAAGGCGAACAAGGTTCCTACCTTCGGTTATGATGCAAACAGCGACGCTGTGGCAGCCATCGCAGAGGGCTACGGCGGCACGATCAGCCAGCACGCCGATGTGCAGGCTTACCTGACCCTCAGGGTCCTTCGCAACGCCCTTGACGGCGTGGATATCGACACCGGTATCGGCACTCCCGATGATGCGGGCAATGTGCTTACCGATGAGGACTACTACTACAATGCGGACGAGCGTTCCTACTATGCATTGAACCTGGCCGTGACCGCTGATAACTATAAGGATTTCATGGATGCGACCAAGACCTACGCGCCCGTGTCCAATCAGCTGGATGAGGCTGCTCATGCCACGAAGAATGTCTGGCTTGACATCTACAATGCAGCGGATAACTTCCTGAGCTCGACCTATCAGCCGCTTCTGGAGAACTATGACGATCTGCTGAACCTGAATGTCGAGTACATCGGCGGTGACGGTCAGACCGAATCCAACATCACCAACCGTCTGGGCAATCCTGACCAGTATGACGCATACGCGATCAACATGGTGAAGACGGACAACGCCGCTTCCTATACGGCGATTCTGAGCCAGTAATACGGCAGTAAAAAATGGAAAGGTTGTGGGGCTTTGCCCCACAACCTTTTTTTAAATGTGGGAACAGCAACGATTCAGTAAGGATCATCAGGGGTATAACATATGGCAGGAAAGGAAAACGATATCATCCTCTCCATCCGCGGGATGTCGAAATCCTTCGGCAGGAACAGGGTGTTGGACAGGATCAATCTGGATGTGAAACGGGGCACCGTCATGGGTCTGATGGGGGAAAACGGCGCCGGGAAATCCACGATGATGAAGTGCCTTTTCGGTACTTATCAGAAGGATGAGGGCAGCATTTTCCTGGACGGACGGGAGGTGAGCTTCTCCGGCCCCAAGGATGCGCTGGAAAACGGGATCGCGATGGTGCACCAGGAGCTGAATCAGTGCCTGGAGCGCAGCGTCGTGGATAATCTGTTTCTCGGGCGTTATCCGAAGACCTCTCTTGGGATGGTCGATGAGGGGAGAATGAAAAAGGAGGCGGCGGATCTTTTCCGAAGCCTTGGCATGACCGTCAATCTGACTGCGCCGATGCGGACGATCAATTTTGCCCAACTTGGCATGAGCTCGACGGTAACACACATTTCCTATCATTCACAGATAACCGCACTGTATCAGCCCACA
>CAMOOZ010000023.1 GCA_946621895.1 uncultured Lachnospiraceae bacterium
CCCTTCACGGTTCATAATCCGATCCGCTATTACGGGCTGAACTGTGCAGCTGACCAGCACAGGAAACCGGATCATTTCACGGCTGAAAGGTGCATTCGCTGCGGTGAAGAATATCAATATCGTTTTCATACCTATGCGCATCTGGGCGGCTTCTACTGCCCGAACTGCGGCTATCAACGCAGGAAGCCGCAAATTTCCGTAGAGAAGATCAGGGAGCTTAATCGGAGATACTCCGTTGTTTCCATGCGAACCCCGGATGAGAAGAAGGAGGTGAAGGTCCGTATACCGGCGCTTTACAATATCTACAATGCCTGCGCCGCCGTATGCGGGTATCTGGCATTTGCGGAATGCGTGAATCGGAAAGGGCGGCAGATTATTTCCCGGGAACAGATATTCAAATCTCTGGCAGCCATCAGGCCGGCGTTCGGACGCATGGAAATCATTGATCTGGGCGGTGTGAAGCTGCAGATGATTCTGGTGAAAAATTCGGCGGGCTGCAATCAGGTGATCTCCTGGATGTCGAACATGGACGAGCCTTATGAGATGGTGATCTGTCTCAATGATCATATCGCGGACGGGCGTGATATCTCCTGGATCTGGGATACGGATTATGAGCAGCTTGCCGAAGACAACCGGCTTTTGCGGGTTTATGTTTTGGTAGACAGGGCAAAGACGCTGCAAAATCGTCTGCGATGCGCCGGTTTACCTGAAGATAAGATTTTACGCCTGACCGGTTATCGCGCCTTGATTAAGAAGATCAGGGGGAAGAAGGTGCCGGTCTTTGCCATCCCGAACTATACCGCGATGCTGGAGATGAGGAGGTTTTTGGGATAAAGGTGCTGCTACGCTGACATTTTGAAATGTGTTAACGATTTACCGATTTAACACATGGATAAAAGCCGGATGTTTCGTATAATATATTTGAGAGGCATTTTGTCGGTATAAAAGATATGTATTGGGACGACATAAGCTGCGATAAAATACCGGACGGATAACTGTGCAAAACCAAAGAAAAATGAATTTTGATAACACTGATGACAATACCGGCCTGATGAACCGATCTGTGGCCGATTTGCTGGGAAAGACTAAAACACACTTCTTTTTGCCGAGGCTCTTTGTCTGCTTTGAGCATGAGGTGATGGAATTTGTGCTGGAAGGCCGTCAGACTTTGGGCCGTCCGGCGGAGAACCATGTTCCGGATATTCCCGTCACGAACAAATATGTTTCCAGAAAACACGGGTATTTTGAAACAAAGGACGGAAAGGTCACATATACAGCGGAAAAAACGCTGAACGGCATCATCTTTCGCAGAAGACTCCTCAAGCCCGGGGAAACGGTGGAGCTTTGGGACGGGGATGAGCTGATCATTCCGATTGCGCGGGATGAGGGCGTGGATGTGATGCTTGTGTGCGCGATCACGGAGAGCAGGATCAATATCTGGCGGGATCTTGAACTGGCCGCACGGGATAATCTCACGGGATTATCGGGACGAAACACCTTCAGGACCTGGTATATCCAAAACCACAGCTATAAGTCACATGAAAAGGTGAGTCTTTTTATTCTGGATATCGATTATTTCAAGGAGATTAACGATCATTACGGCCATGCGGAGGGAGATAAGGCGCTTAAGCTTTTGGCCGAAGAGCTCAGGGTGATGGCAGGCAGCAAGGGCTTTGTGTGCCGCTGGGGCGGGGATGAGTTTGTTGGCATCCTTTCAGGCGATGTGAAGGAGGCGCAAAAAAGCCTGAATACGATGAGGAACAGGATCGACAGAAAAAATCGGGAAAACCTCTTCCGGCTCACGGTTAGCGCGGGGATTATCACCGTAGACAGGGAAATGGATATTGACGAAATGGTGGGCAGGGCGGACCGTGCGCTGTATAAGGCAAAGGAACTGGGCAGAAACAGAGTGGAGGTCTACAGCGGTGGGCAACGGTGATTTCTCAGTGGTGATCCCAGCGGTGATTCAGCAGCGCAGCAGTGATTTGAACAGATATCTTGCCAAAAAAATCGTTTCGTGAGAAAATATGCTGAATATACATGAGGGGATTGCTATGGAAGAATTTCGATTTGAACTGGTTGCAGATCCCGAGGAAGGCGATCTTGGCCTGAAGGAAGTCAGGATGTATCCCGTTAATGCCCCGGAAGGGGAGGGGAACTTTCTCGGAAGGCTTGAGTTTACGGATAAGGGCGTAACGAAAAGGAAGGAAGCGGGAGATTTTCTGTTTTCCCCTTATATTACCTTCGTTGGCTGCGAGGTGCCCGGCGCGGATAAGGACAGGGTCAGAGAGATCATGGATCTGATCTTTGGGTATATGAAGGAAAACGGTGTTAAAGAGGTAAGCTATTGCATCGGCAATAAGACCAAGGAGCCTTATCTGAAAAACATCGGTTTTACGCTCGCGAAGGAAAACAACGAAAGCTACTATACGATTTATGAATATCACCGGGTGCTCGCGGAAGAGGGGCTGCTTTCCGAAAGCTATAAGCAGCACGGCGAGGACAGCACCTGGGATAAATTTTAGTTACTGTTATCAGGAAAAGCAGAGAAAACATGCTGATCTATGTAATACGACACGGAGAGACGAATCTAAATGCCCAGGGCCGCCTGCAGGGGCGCTATGATGAACCTTTAAATCAAAACGGCATCAGGCTCGCGAAGATCACGGGAGAAGCGCTTAAGGCGGTTCCCTTTGACTATCTGTTTACCAGCCCCTTAAAGCGGGCCAGAAAGACCGGGGAGTTAGTCATCGCGCCTTCCGCAAAACTTTTCCATAAGCGGCCGAAAAAGATCCTGACGGATGATTTCATGGAGATCGCCTTCGGCAAATGGGAAGGCATGAGATGCCGCAAGGCGGATTATGAGATCCCGGTTCCTTTTGAGGAATTCAACCGTTTCTTTACGGATCCCTTTCATTTTGCTTCGGACGGAGGGGAGACGATAGAGCAGGTGATCGCCAGAACGGACGCGGCGCTGCAAAGGCTGATCGCGGACCCGCGGTATCAGGACAAGACGATCCTGATCGCCACCCACGGCTGTGCGATGCGCGCCATGTTAAACCGGTATTATGAGGACCGGACGGATTTCTGGCAGAAGCGCACGCCGTATAACTGCGCGGTGAGCGTGATCCGCGTGGAAAAGGGCAGGCAGCAGCTGATCTTAAGCGACGGGGTCTTTTATGATCCCTCGATGGTGGTGGATCATTACGCGATCACGCATTGAATTTATAGGAAACGAATTATCCAAAACGAATTAAATAAATTCGTTTTGGATATCGTCGCTCGCAGAATAATTGCGGGTTTGAGCAAGCTCAAACCGCAATTGCTTTGTTCGCTTACTATAAATGCCTGCATTATTATTCGTTTTCGCCCGCCGGGCGAACGCATAGAGAGCAAGTTCGCTTTGGAAGCGGCATAATTCCAATTTGAATGGAACATTCGCTATGTGTGTGCCCGTGCGATAAAGTTATACCGAAGGAACAATTAATTCCATTTAATTGTTCCTTCGAGTGTAACGTATTTAAACAGAATAAACTGCCACAACATTCCGGATGGGGGGAAGGTCTGGAAGATGCTTAAACTGACAAGGGAAATGATTCCTGAATACCTGAAGGCCAGGATGCCGGGGATGGATTTTTCGCATCCGCTTGATATCCATATGGTCGGGGAAGGCACGATCGAGGAGGACGGGGACGGTTTCCTGAACTATATCTATAAGGTGAGCGACGGCAAAACAAAGCTGATCTTAAAGCAGGGCGGAGAGCATGGCCGGGTCGGCATGACAAAGGATTTTGACCTTCCGGTGAACCGCACGAAGCTGGAATATGATACGATGAAGATCAGAAGTGCCATCGTGCCGGAATATGTGCCGAAGCTGTATTTTTATGATGCGGATAATTTCATCATGGGCGTGGAGGATGTGTCCCATCTAAAGATCATGCGCTTCCAGCTGAATAAGAATGTCACCTTTCCGGGCTTTGCGAAAAAGATCGCGGAGTTTATGGCAAAGACGCATTTTTATACCTCGGAGTATTATCTTTCCACGAAAATGTTCCGGGATCTGACCGTCCGCTTCATGAATCATCAGATGCGCAATGTGATGGACGATATCCTCTTTATTTCCACGGAGGACGAGCATCAGGATTTTGGCATCGTGATGGAAAAGGAGTATGCGCCCTTTATCCGCAAGCTCATCCTTGATCCCCTTGTGGTGGAGGCGAGGTACGAGCTGAAGCGCAAATATATCACAAACGGGGAATGCTTTGTCCATGCCGATCTGCATACCTCCAATATCATGCTGGATGAGCGTGAAATGAAGGTGATCGATATGGAGTACACCTTCTGCGGCCCCTTCGCCTCAGACATCGGCTATCTGGAAAGCAATTTCCTTTCCCAGTATGTCTGCGCAGCCTACAGGCCTTTTGAAAGCGAAGATAAGCGCAGGGAATTCAGGCAGTGGTGCCTTGATACGATGCGGGAGATTCTGGAGGAATACCTCAGGATCTTTTTCGCGTGCTGGGACAGGGATGTGAAAAAGCAGTACAGGAATGTGCCCGGCTTAAAGGAAAGCATCGGGAAGCAGCTTCTTTCGGATGCCATCGGCTTTACCGCCACGGCCAGCTTTAACCGCACCGTCGGTTTTTCCACGCTTCCGGAATATAAAGAGCTGGGAGACGGAAAGGAGCGCAGGGAAGCGATCTGCGCCACCATGATTTTTGACAGAACCTCACTTCTTCGCCGGGACACCTACCGTTCTCCGAAGGAGTGGACGGATGAGCTTGCAAGCGTGACGGATCTGTTCATGACCTTTCAGGCCGTGAAGGGATAAGGGAGCTTTTATCCCGGATCAACAGGGTTTTTATCAGCTTTGCAGTAAGCGCGGAAACGCGTTTTCCATATCCTTTCGTGGGAGAGAAAAGGAAACTATTACTGGTTTTAATCAAAGGAGGAGTTTATGACAATCAAAGAGACAACACAGGACAACAAGGTGCAGCTGAATGTGGAGGGCAGAGTGGACGCGACGACAGCGCCTCAGCTCCAGAACGCGATCCTGACCGCCTTTCAGAAGGTGAATGATGTGGTGCTGGACTGCTCTGCCCTGGAATATATTTCCAGCGCCGGGTTAAGGGCACTGCTTTTAGGGGAGAAGACCTCCAAATCAAAGAGCGGTTCCTTTATTCTGACAAATGTGGGTCAGGAGGTCATGGAGATCCTGGAGGTCACCGGTTTCGACGATATTCTGAAG
>CAMOOZ010000024.1 GCA_946621895.1 uncultured Lachnospiraceae bacterium
CGTCACTGGCCGCGCAATCGAGCAGGGAAGACACAGTCGCACCCTACTCGCATAGCGAACTTCGTTCGCATCGCGGCGCAGCGTGCCGCTTTGCGGCAAATCTTCCTCTCGCCGCGCCTGCCAATCGAGTAGGGGTGGATTCATCCGAACCCTGCTCGCCCGACCGGCCGCGCTGTGGCGAAGCCACAAATTTCATCTGCGCGGCCGTGTCATGAAACAGCTGCGCATGGCTCCGCTAATCCGGCAAAGCCGGATTTTCGCTTCCGTTTTCAAAAAGAACGCCCAGCACGCTTAAGAGATAGAGCGCGGCAGTCTCCGTGCGCAGAATCCGCTTCCCCAGCGTGATCAGGCTGGCTCCGGCCTTCTCCGCCAGTCCGGCCTCCGCTGCGCTGAAGCCCCCTTCGGGGCCGATAAAGATCGAAACATCCTCTCCCGCTTTGATCGAGCAGAGCAGGTCTCTCGTGCGCTCCATGCCCTCCGCAAGCTCATAGGGGAAAAGGATCCGGGTGCCGGCGCACTCCGTAAGGGCTTCCTTCATCCCCATCGGGGAAAGCACCTCGGGGATGATCCCCCTGCCGGACTGCTCCGCGGCGGAGCGGACGATCTTCCGGCATCGTTCCAGCTTTTTTTCCTCTTTTCCCGCCCAGCTTGCCACGGATCTTTCGCAGCGCAGCGGAATGATCCGGCTCACCCCAAGCTCCACGCTTTTCTGGATGACCAGATCCATTTTATCCCCCTTCGGAAGGCCCTGACATAAGGTGATACGGATAGGAAGCTCCGCATTTAAGGGCCTGATAAAATAAAGCTCCGCCAGCACCTCCTCTCCCGAACCGGGAAGGATCCCGCAGCGCAGCTCCTCATTTTCGTTTCCCTCTTCGATCACGCTGATCTCCTCGCCGGGTTTTAAACGCAGCACATTGCGGATGTGATGCGCATCCTGCCCCGCAATGCGGATCAGCTTATCCTCTCTGGCGGAAGAGGGAATGAAAAAGCGATGCATCAGCGCTCCGGGTACGGCTTTTTTGCCGTTACCAGCGCCCAGTCCCCGAGGATCCGGGTATGCCATGGGACAAGCCCCGCTTCGGAAAAGGCAAGCTCCACCGCCTTCACCTTCTCCTTCAGGATCCCCGAGGTGATAAAGAGGCCTCCGTGGCAGAGCAGCCTCGGGATAAACGGCGCCATGGCGATCAGCACCTCCGCCAGAAGATTTCCGCAGATCAGGGGAAAGCCCCGGAAAGACTCTCTGTCGGAAAGCCCTTCCCCAAGGGAAAGCAGCCTTTCGCCAAGTCCCTCTTCTTCGATCAGATTTCCCCTGATCAGGAGGAAACGATCCTCCCGGATCCCGTTTTTCTCCGCGTTTTCCCTTGCGGACTGCAGCGCCAGGGGATCCAGATCCACGCCGACGGCTCCCCGCGCCCCGTAGAGCATCGCCACAATGCTTAAGATCCCGGAGCCTGTGCCGATATCCAGGAGGACGGGCGCCGCGCCTGCTGCCGCTGCCGCCGTTTTCCCCGCCGCTTCAGACGAAGGCGCAGGTTCTGCGTTCGACGGCACCGCGCCGGAAGATGCGGGCGCTGCGTTCGTGGCCGTTTCCCCGGATGATACAGGGGGGTCGTTCGATGATGCCGCGCCGGATGATTCAGGCTTCTTCACGCCCTGCAGCGCCTTCTGCAGCGCCTCGATGCAGAGTCTCGTGGTCTCATGCGCGCCTGTCCCGAAGGCCGCGCCGGGATCGATGAACAGCTCATGCCCGGGGAGATCATTTTGCGGCTCCTCACGGGATTCCCCTTCCGCCGCCTGTTCGCCTGATGCCATTCCGGCAGAAGCTTTTCCCGCCGCCGGCTCTTCCGCCTCCCTCTCCCAGGATGGCGTGATCTTCAGATCCCCGATCCGAAAACCGTGGAAAAAAGCCTTCCAGTTATTTGCCCAGTCCTCATCCTTCGTGGAGGAAGAAACGATCTGCGGAATCGCGGGAAGCTCCGGCAGAAAAGGCCGGACCTCCTCGAATGCGTTCCCGATAAGCGCCCGGATCTCCTCATCGGTCCTTTCCCCTTCGGGAACATAGACCTCCAGCCGCGAAAAACCGTCGCTTTCCGGGAGGCTTGCGGGAATATCCGTGAACATCGCCTTTTGCTCCGCCTCAGTAAGGGGCAGGCCGTCGTTCACCTCCACACCTTCAAAGCCCCCCTCCGCCAGGGCATCCGCCAGAAGCTCCGAGCAGGACAGGGGCACCGTAATTTCATATCTGTTGTAGATCAAGGCATTTCCTTTCCGGCTCCCTGGCAGACCGGATCGGTCAGCCAGCCCATGCAATGGGGTCAACCCCCATTTGAGAAAAGGCAGAATATGCTTTTCCCATGAACGCACAATTAGTTGACATAAATATTTTGCTTTTGTATAATTGAGCCGTTAATAACAGACACAACACAGCTGTTCGTATTCCGGATGTCCGTCCTGCTGCAAAAGGCAGGCTGCTGCAATGCTCCGCCGGAGTCCGGATAAAAACAAAAGGAGGTATTTCCATGCGCAAATTCTTGCTTTCGGCACTAACCGTGGTCTCGGCTGCCATGCTCGCGGTGATGCCCGTCTGCGCCGAACCTGCGGATATGGGGGACGGAGCCCTCTTTGACGCAGTCTTTTATGCCCAGAATAACCCCGATGTGGTAAAAGTCTATGGGACAGACGCCAAGCTGCTTTATCTGCATTATACCACATTCGGCAAAAACGAGGGAAGAGCGCCCTATGCCCAGGCGGCCACGGTGAACACCGCGGCAAATGTAAACGCCTCCGGAAAGGAGCGCACGACGCCGGACACCCAGGCACAGTTCGATGCCGTGTTCTACGCAAAGCAGTATCCGGATGTGGCGGCGGTATACGGGGCCGATCCCATTGCGCTGTATAACCATTATATCAATAACGGCTATTACGAAGGACGCCTCGGCCACGCGGGCGCGCTGGCCTATCTTCCGGAGAGCAAATACGCGATGCGCGTGCTGGAGCTGATCAATATGCACCGGAAAGAGGAGGCGATGGGCGAGCTGAATTACTCCTTTGAGATGGCGAATGCGGCGATGGTCCGTGCCAAGGAATTAAAGGAGAACTACAGCTCCTACAGGCCCAATAAAAAGCCTTATTCCACTGCGCTGCCCGGCTGGGCGGAGGATAAGGATCACGCGGAGATCATCGCGAAAAACTACGCGACACCCGAGGATGTGGTCTTCTGGTGGTATGATTTCCGGCATGACGGCGCGGAGATGCGTAGGGAGATCCTGAATTTCAAATATACGGAGGGCGGCGCTGCCTACTGGGTGGATCCGGACACGGGCACGACCTACTGGGTCATGGAGTTCGGCAGGAGATCGCATTACACGGATAAGCCGGGACAGTAAAGGTACGGCAGACAAAACCGAAAAAATATAGTAAGCGAACAAAGCAATTGCGATTTGAGCTTGCTCAAACCGGCAATTATTCTGTGAGCGACGATATCCAAAACGAATTTATTTAATTCGTTTTGGATAAGGGGCTGTGAAGCAGGGAATCCGAATCCCGCTGCACAGCCTCTTTTTATGGCACAGCTCAGCTCTTGAACACCGCGATCGTCACGCCGGCATCCCCCTCGCCGAATTCCCCGGCCCGGAAGGATTCCACATAGCTCACCTTCTTCAGCTTCCTTCTTACCGCATCCCTTAAGATCCCCGAGCCCTTGCCGTGCACGATGCGGACATTGGAGAGCCTTGCGAGATAAGCGTCGTCCAGATATTTATCCAGCTCGTAAAGCGCTTCATCCGTGGTCTTTCCGATCAGATTGATCTCCGGGGAGATCGTCATCGTCCTGCCGGCGGGCGCCAGGGTTTTCGTTCCCCCCGGTTCCGGCTTTTTGGCGTGACGGATAAATTCCAGCCCCTTCGCCTTCGCCTTTGTCCGCATGCTGCCGCAGAGGATATCCACCTCTCCCTTTTTATCCGGCAGGCTCAAAAGCTCGCCCTGCAGCCCGATCCCCGGGATCCGCACAATATCCCCCAGCTTCAGCTTCTCCGGGGAAAGAACCCTTGCTGCCGGGGTGGAGACGGTGGAGAACCCGGCGCGTTGCGTCTTATCTATCGTTTTATGTTGCTCGGCTAGCATCTAAGAATGCTCCA
>CAMOOZ010000025.1 GCA_946621895.1 uncultured Lachnospiraceae bacterium
GATCGCGCCCCATAAGCCTGGCAGAATCCTGCGGGTCTTCAGCGTTTCCTTTCTGCATGGACTCTGCCTGACCGTGGCCAGAGGAGGAAAACTCTTCGGTTTCTATGCGCTGCTTGTTTATTCGGCATTTCTGGCACTGATGGTTTTTTCCTTCCGGCGATGGCCGTTTTCCACGGCCTTTGTCTTCGGAGGGCTGGTGCTTCTGGGGATTCTCGGCAATGTAACATTGACCAGTATGGTCATCTTTTGCCAGACCAGATATATGATCTATAATATGCCCCTTTTCTATGCGGCGCTGCTGCTGCTTATCCGGGAGGGGCTGGAGAAGGGTCCGTCCGCATCTGGCGTTAAGGAGGCGGATTCGCGGCTGAGGGAGTTCTGGCCGGAGCCGGCATTATCGCTGAAGCTTCCGGAGGCCTGCGCGCCGTCTGTTTCTGCGGAACAGCTTACGGCCTTTCCGGAAAGCGCCGCGGAGGCATTTCTGGCGGCGGGGATTTCCGCGGAAGCGGCCATGCCCTATGAGGTGCACATCGTGATCCCGGCACATAATGCGGAGAAAACGATCGTTTCCTGTCTGAATTCGGTGTATGCCGGGAATGCGGGCGTAAAGGCTGTGGTCACGGTGATCAACAACGGCTCCGGGGACGGCACCGAGCGGCTTGTCCGGGCGTATCAGGAGAGACTGAAAAGCGAGGGAGGAGAATGCTTCCCGCTGATCCTGATCAACAGGGAGAACACCGGCCTGGCCGGTTCCCGGAATATCGCGCTGGACCATCCCATGGGCGATTATTTCCTTTTCCTGGACGGCGACGATCTGCTGGCACCGGGTGGCCTGGAGCTGCTTTTTCGGGCGGCAGAGGTCTCTGGCGCGGACATTATCGAGGGAGATTATCAGCTTTTCACTGATCGGGAAAGCCTGCCGGCGCTTTCTTTTCCGGATAAACCGGCATATACGCTCTTTCCCGGGGAACCGTCCCCCAGGCATGGCTACTGCTGGGGTAAGCTTTACTGCAGAGCACTGTGGGATACGGTGCGCTTCACATGGGGAACCTGGTATGAGGACACGGTTGTCCCCTTCCTGATCTTTCCCCGGGCAGAACAGGTGGCGTGGCTGAAGGACACGGTCTATGGCTATCGCCAGAGCGCCGGCTCCCTTTCCGCAAAGAAGGTGGCAAACAGGCCCAGGGCGCTGGAGGGCTACTGGGTCTCTGCGGCGGTGCTCCGGGAAGCGAAAAGGGAAAACAGGGATTTTTCGCAAAAAGCGATGGCCATTCAGCTGCTGCATCAGCTGGAGCTGAACGCGGAACGGGTGAAGGGGCTGATGCCGGACGGGGGTGAGGCGCTGTTTGTCTGCCAGGCGGCATTATACAGGGAGCTCGATCCGGAAGGGAAAAACCTGGGCAATAAGGCGCTTTCCCGCAGGGAGAGGGCGCTTGCGGGCCTGTTTTTCCGCAGGGACTGGAAACGCTTCCGGGTGCTTGTGGGATGAGGCTCGCGTTTGTGTCCAATTATATTAATCACCATCAGCTGCCCTTTTGCCGCGCAATGGCAGACAGGCCGGGGACGGAGTTTGTTTTCTTCGAGACGGAGGAGCTGCCGCAGGAGCGAAGGAGCATGGGCTGGGGAAACGAGGAAAAACCGGCTTATGTCCGTTTTCTTTCCGCCGCCGACACCGATGCGCTGCTTTCCTTCGACCTGGTCCTCTTCGGGGACGCGCCGGAGGCGCTGATCACCGGACGGCTGGAAAAAAATCTTCCCACGATACGGATCTCCGAGAGCATCTACAAGGAAGGACAGTGGAAGATGATCTCCCCGCGCGGGCTCAGAAGGAAGTACAGGGACCATATCCGTTTCCGGAAAAACAGGGTGTGGCTTTTGTGTGCGGGAGGCTATGTGGCCTCGGATTTTTCACTGATCCGGGCCTATCCCGGAAAAATGCTGAAATGGGGCTACTTCCCGGAGACAAGACGCTGCGATATCCGGGCGCTGATCGGGGGAAAGCCCGGTCAGCACGGGGAGATCCCCCGCTTTCTCTGGGTCGGGAGGCTCCTTGACTGGAAACATCCGGAGACGGCCTTAAATGTCGCGGCCGCCTTAAAGCGGGAGGGAATCCGGTTTTCCATGGAGCTGGTCGGGGAAGGGCCGCTGGAGGCGTATGTCAGGACGCAGATCGGAGAACTTGGATTGACCGAGATGGTCAAGCTTTCTCCCTTCAGAATGCCGGAGGAGATCAGGGACGAGATGGAGCAGACGGATATCTTCCTGCTCTGCAGTGACACGCGGGAGGGCTGGGGAGCCGTGGCGAATGAGGCGATGAATGCGGGCTGCGCGCTGATCGCCTGCTCAGGCGCGGGAGCAGTGCCGTTTCTCGTAAAGCAGGGAGAAAACGGGCTGATCTATCCTGCCGGAAACGAAGAAGCCGCCTGCGCGCTGACGCTGCGCCTCATTCGTGATCCGGCGCTTTGCGCAGGGCTGGGGGAGCAGGCTTACCGGACGATCACGGAGCAGTGGAACGCGGAGACGGCCGCGAAACGGCTGACGGAGGTGTCCGAGGCGATCCTTTCCGGGCGCCCACTGCCGGAATATCCGGACGGGCCCTGTGCGAAGGCACAGCCGGTAAGCCCCGGAAGGTTTCGCCGCGAAGCGGCAGGCCGGTGATGATGGACATCGGACGGGCGAGGCACACAGGCCGCAGCATCGGGCGGCAAAAGCAGTGGGATGAGGAGCAGCATGGAAGTGAAGGAAACGGAAGGAGCGGAAAAGCCGGCGCTTTCCGTGATCGTGCCTGTTTACAACGCGATAGACTGTGTGGAGCGGCTCGCAGCCTCCGTGCTGGGGCAGCGTTTCCGTGACCTTGAGCTGATCCTCGTGGATGACGGCTCCGCGGACGGCACCTCCGCCCTGCTGGACAGGATCGGGGAGACAGACCCCCGGGTCAGCGTCATCCATCAGGAAAACAGGGGCTCCTCCGCTGCGCGAAACACGGGGATCGCCGCGGCCCGGGGGGAGCTTCTGGGCTTTGCGGACGCGGACGACGAGCTGCTGCCGGAGATGTACGCGCTGCTGATGGGAGCTTATCAGCGCGAAAAACGGAAGGATGTCGTTTACCAGATCGGCCGGCAGGAGATCGCGGCGGACGGAAACCGTCTTGCGGATATCTGTGTCCCTCCGGAAAAAGAGGAATTTATCCCTTCGGCGGTTTTTTTCAGGGAGCTGCTGCTCCATCGCGGGGACTGTTCCTTCTGTACGAAGCTGATCCCCCGGGAACTCCTGGGGGAAAACCGTTTCCCGGAAGGGGAGCTGAACGAGGATTTTTCCCTGTTTCTTCAGCTGCTCTCCGAAATGAAGGGGATCTATGCCCTGCCGGATTACGGTTATCTAGTCCACTACCGGGAGGAGAGCAATTCCCGGACGAAGGATCGGGAGGCGTTTCCCCAGGTCTTTACGGATATCGTCGTGAACGCGGATAAGGCTCTTGAGCTTGCGAAGGAGCGTTATCCGGAGCTGAAAAAGGAGGCGGTCCGTTTTGGTGCCTTCCAGCGGCTGGATTATCTGCTCCATATCCCGATCAGCCGGATGACCCGGGAAAACAGTTTTTACCGGGGGGTCGTCGGCTGGGTGCGCAGACACCTTTTCGGAATACTGTTTTCCCCGTATCTTACGGGAAAGAACAGGCTTTATCTGCTGCTTCTGGGGACGGCGCCGAAGACGGTGAGGAAGGCGCACCGACGGAAGATGGAAGCTGCCGCGGTTTTGCGAAGCTGAGCGTTAAGTGCGCGAAGCGGGCGGTTTTGCGAATGGTGTTGCGCACCGGAGATGTATGTCTGGCACCGTCAGCCTTAGCTGACGCGGCCAGGGGGGCGGAGGCTTGAAGCATCAAAGCTGCTCCAACCGTACAGGTGGAACCCGCGGAAACAGGGAGACGATCATATAACACCGGCGATAATGCCGCGTGATCGCAGAAAGGAAATTTGATCTATGTCTGAGAAAACAGATAAACCGGCCATCCTGGGAGGAGAACCGGTGCGGAAAACGCCGCTTTCCTATGCTCATCAGTGGATCGATGAGGAAGATATCCGGGCGGTGGAGGAGGTCCTGAGAAGTGATTTTCTGACCTGCGGCCCCAGGATTGAGGAGCTGGAGGCGGCGCTCTGCGAGGCGACCGGGGCAAAATATGCGGTCTGCTGCGCAAACGGTACCGCTGCCCTGCATATCGCATGTCAGGCTGCGGGGCTTTCCCCGGGGGATGAGCTGATCACGACGCCGATGACCTTCGCGGCTTCCGCAAACTGCGCACTGTATGTGGGGGCAAAACCGGTGTTTGCGGATATCGATCCCCGGACCTGGAATATCGATCCGGAAAAAGTGAAAAAAGCGATCACGAAGAAGACCAGAGTGATCCTGCCGGTGGACTTTACAGGCCAGGCAGTCCGGCTTTCGGAGCTGAAGGAACTGGCAAGGGAGGCAGGGGCTTATCTGATCGAGGACGGCGCCCACTCCCTCGGCACCTTATATGAAGGGAAACCGGTGGGCTCCATCGCGGATATGACCACTTTTTCTTTTCATGCGGTGAAAACGATCACGGGAGGCGAGGGCGGAGCTGTTGCCACAAATGATGAGAAGCTGTACGAACGGCTTTTGCTGTTCCGGGCGCATGGGATAACAAGGAACCCGAGACTATTGCAAAGAAACAGTTTGGATGCGGAAGGCATGGAATACGGGCTTCCGGATTCCTCGAATCCGGGATTCCTTAAAAGAAACGGTTTGGATGCGGAAGCGACGGAATACACGCTTCCGGATTCCCCGAACTCTCCGGATCCCTGGTACTACGAGCAGCAGGAGCTGGGGATGAATTACCGGATGACGGAGCTCCAGGCCGCGCTGATCAGGAGCCAGCTGAAAAAGCTTCCGCTTTTCAAGGCAAGGCGAAAGGAGCTGGTGCAGCGTTATGAGAAGGCCTTCGCCGATCTGCCGCAGATCATTCTCCAGCAGGAGATCCCGGAGTCGGACACGGCCCGTCACCTCTTTATCCTGCGGCTTGCGCTTTCCAGACTGAAGATCGGCAGGCGGGATTTCTTTGAAGCTCTCGCCGCGGAGGGGATCAAAGGGAATGTGCATTACATCCCGGTTTACCGGCATCCCTTTTATGAGAAGCTGGGATATCCGAAGGGTCTTTGTCCTGAGGCGGAGAAGCTTTACCGGGAGATCATCACCCTTCCGCTTTACTATGGACTTTCCGACGAGGATGCGGACGATGTGATCCGGGCGGTGAGGAAGCTTGTCCTGGCATTCGGAAAATGATGCCGGGCGCGTCGTGCCGGCCATACAATGTCCATACAGTCAGAGCAGCCTCCGCACACCCGGGATCCGTTTTAAGAGGAGCGTGATCAGCAGGCAGAGCCCCCAGATCACGGCGACCCAGAGGGGAATGGAAAGAATCTGCGGAAGCGCCAGGGTGCTCAGCCCCAGATGAGAGGAAAGCATCAGAAGGGCGGGATGAAGCAGGTAGATCCCCAGGGTGCAGGAGGAGATCAGCGCGATGCGTTTCCGGGCTTTTCCGGACTCGGATCCAGCATCAGACATCGGGAAACCGGGTTCCTGTGCCGGGACGGCGGAGCAGGCGGAATCGGGAGCCTGTCCCGGGATGGCAGAACAGGC
>CAMOOZ010000026.1 GCA_946621895.1 uncultured Lachnospiraceae bacterium
CCGAATGGTTTTTCGGATGACATCCCGCTGCGCGCGGGCTCCGTTTTCACCGACCTGCTGCCGGATTGTTCTACGGATAGTTCCCCGAATGACAGTCCGCAGGGGGAAGAAGTCTCAGACACTGACCTGCTGCCGGATAGTTTTCCGGATGACATCCCGCGAAGGGAGGAAGTCTCAGACATTGACCCGCTGCCGGATAGTTTTCCGGATAACATCCCGCGAGGGGAGGAAGTTTCAGCCACTGACCCGCTGCCGGATGGTTTTCCGGATGACATCCCGCTGCGCGCGGGCTCCCCGGGTCCCGGGCTGCGGAGGAGCGCGTAAAGTCCGAGTCCCAGTGTCAGCAGGCAGCGCAGGATCCCGGCATAGCTGGTGCCGCCCTCCAGCGGGCCCACATTCTCATAGGAAGGATAAAGCAGCACCACCAGCCGGAGCCACTCGTCCCGGAAAAACAGGGCGGAAAAGCCGATCAGCGCGGAGAGTCCTGTCAGCAGGCCAAGGAAAAGCGGAAGCCTTTTTCCTGCGCGGGCAAGCAGCAGCACGGTCAGATAGAAGGGGATCGCGATCAGCGCGGATTTATGAAAGAGGGAGGCGATAAGGGCCGACAGAATAAACATAAAGAGGTCGGAGCGTCTTACGCCGATGATAAAACGAAGGGCCAGCAGGATGATCCCCAGCGCAAGATAATAACGGATCGTATTCAGGGTCTGAAAATAAAAGCCGAAGGTCATAAAAAGAAAGAGCGAAATTCCGAAATCCGCGCTTTCCCGGTAAAAGGAGATAAGAAAGAGGGGCAGCGTGAGCGCGGCCATCAGGGCAAAGACAGCGAAAAAATTCTCCGGGCCAAAAAGCAGGTTGGAGAGCTTGACGAGCGTATTAAAGCCCCACTCCGTGGGAACATAGGAATCAAAGGTAATTCGGTTGATAAATTCGACATATTTATAGTAGTCATTCCCGATCCCTACCCGGAAGGCGGACAGCAGAAAAAGCAGCAGAAAAATCCCGATAAGGCAGACGCCGTTACGAAAGCTGTCCCTCGGCTCCGGCAGGGGGTGGGAAAAGCCGCTTCGCGCGCCCTGATCATCTGCGCCATGCGACGAACGGGAAAATCCGCCTCGCGCGCCATGATCATCTGCGCCATGCAACGAACGAAAAAAGCTGCTTCGCACGCCATGATCGTCTGCGCCATGCGACGAACGGAAAAAGCCGCTTCGCGCGCCCTGTCTTCTTCCGCGCACGAAAAAGCCAAGTCCGCAGACGATAAACGTCAGCAGGGAATAGATCAGCATACGGAGCGAACCCCTTCCTTCAGCCATGCAAACGCCTGTTGAAAAGAGTGTTCTTTCAGAAATGCTGTGCTGTTTGCGCGAAGCCAGCGCCAGCCGAGCGGAACGGCCAGCCGCCCATAGAGATAATGATAGAGCACGCCTCTGTCGAAAAAGAATTTCCGGTCAAAGCCATTGAACCAGGTAGACGGGCGCTCCTCCTCCTGTCCGATGCAGACCGGGGTGCGGTAGAGCCTCAGCCCTGCCCGCAGGCATTCCATCAGAAAGAGGGAATCCTCACCATTGGAATACTCCGCGCCGCCCCCAAAGAGCAGGGAAAAGCAGACATTCGCGCTGCGCAGCTTTTTTGTCCGCGCAGCGATCGCGTAGGCAGGGTAACGGCCGCAGTTATGCCACCTGACCCTGGCAAAGTCCTTATTCTCATAGGTTCTCCGCACCTCTCCGACGCGGACATTAAAGAGCAGGATATCCGCCTCGGGATGAGCCGCGAATTCCCCAAGCAGTGCCTCCGCATAGCCCTTGTCATACTGGATGTCCTCATCGGAAAATAGCACGATCTCCCCTCGGGCGCGCATCAGCGCCGTGTTCCGGGAAAGTCCCACGCCCCGCTCCGCAAGCAGATAACAGCGGATGAGCTGTCCCCCCTCGCTGAATTCCCGGTACGCATTCTGATCACACTGATCGATCAGGATGGCAGGCGCCTCGAGGCCCATTTTTCTGATGAGCTCCTCCGGCTCCTTCTCCAGCGCGGAGATCAGCATTTCCAGGGGACACGCCCCTGCTTCGTTCATCCTCTCAGCCATTACACCATTCCATTTATCCGGCCGCTTTCTCCTCAGAACCCCAGGAAAATGCTGTGTTAATCCGCATTTCCTTAGAAGCGTTGAGCAAAGCGCTTCCCCGGCGGGATTTTTCGTAAAGCGAACAAAGCCCGCTTTGGGAAACAATAAACTTTTATTTACAGCTCCTGTATTTCTGAACTCCGCAGCAGCGGGCAAAAAGGCGCGGATCCACCCCGGTCAGCATAAGCTCCTGTGGCTGCGCTTCCTCAAACAGCAGCTGCGCCTTTGTCACACTGATCCCCGCAGGAAGCGTCAGCAGCTGCGCCTTTGTCACACTGATCCCCGCAGGAAGCGTCAGCAGCTTCCCGGTCCTTCCCGCACACAGCTCTCCGGAAGCCCGAATTTCCTCTTCCATTACTTTCTGCGATGCAGCTTCTTTTCCCATCGCTTCCGGCGACACTGCTGCTTTCTCCATCCCTTCCCGCGGCACAGTTTCCTTCTCCGGCGTTTCCCGGGGCGCAGTTTCCCTCTCCGGCGCTTCACAAGACACAGTTTCCCTCTCCGGCGTTTCCCGGGGCGCAGTTTCCCTCTCCGGCGTTTCACGCGTCACAGTTTCCTTCTCCGGCGTTTCCTGCGGCGAGATATCCTTCAGCATCCCTGCCTCCAGAATATCCGCCGGCATTTTCTCTTCCCCCTTCAGGGAAAAACTGACGGGAAGCGCCGTCAGCCTAAGCAGATCGCCGGGGAGCAGAATGCGGTCGTCCAGCGAATACCACAGCCCCAGCGCGATCAGGGCAAACAGAAATCCCAGCACTGCTCCTGCCTCTGCGGCCCTGCCGGTTTGCAGAACGCGGAGAAACGGCTTTGTTTCCCCCTTCTCAATAACGCGCATCCCGCGAAATTCCTCCATCCGGTCTGCGAAAGCGATCAGCTCCTGTTCCGTGATCTCACTGACTATATCGGTCAATTTTTCAGAGGAGCCGATGGTTTCCAGATGGATCAGGCGGATATCTGAAGGGAGCTCGATGTTCACCATTTCCCAGAGCTCTTCCCGCGTAATCCCTGTTCCTTCCTTTTCCAGACGCGCATAAGCCCGTCCCAGGATCTCCTCCGTGTGCAGGATATCGTTCCAGGTATAGGCATTGTAGTAATCGTAGTTTTCCTTTGTTTTTTCGTTGAAGGCGAAGTCGATATAGAGCTTTTCTTCCCGTCTGAAGAGGGGACCCGGATCGGTAAGATTGCTCCAGGCAAGGTAGATCCCGATTCCGATCAGCGCGCCGAGCAGGCCTCCGAGAAGCAGCAGCCACAGCTTCGGCAGCATCACGAAAAATGCGCGGCGGCGATCCATGCCGGGCCGGAGGAGATGCCTATGCGCGCAGGAACGCGGAGCTCCGGCCACATACGCAGCCACACCGTCCTGCCCCTTTCCCTGTCCGTCAGCCATTTGCACCGCTCCCTTTGCCCTCAGTCCTGTCCGGCTTCTGCCTTCGATCAGATAAACCCATGTTACCGTTGTCCGGCTGCCGTTTGGCAAATGTTTCCCGCGCTGACGCCCCCGAAGCATCCGATACGCTGACCCTTTTGCCAGTCGCCTGTTCTTCGGCAAATGCTTCCCGTCCTGACGCCCCTAAAGCATCCGATGCGCCGCCTCTTTCGTCATTCGCCTGATCTTCGGCAAATGCTTCCTGCGCTGACACCCACGAAGCATCCGATGCGCTGACCCTTTCGTCCACCGCCTGTTCTTCGACAAATGTTTCCCGTCCTGATGCCTCTGCGGCGTCCGGCGACCCCTTCGCCGCACCCTTCTCCTCCACGCCCTCCGTCGCGTCCGGTGTAAAGAGGATCTTTAAGGTCAGCAGCATCAGCTGAAGGTCAAGCCAGAAGCTGTAATTTTCAATGTAGTAAAGATCCAGCTTCAGCTTATCATAGGGCGTCGTATTGTATTTTCCGTAGACCTGCGCGTAACCCGCAAGTCCTGCCTTCACCCGTGTGCGGAAGGCGAATTCCGGCATCGTTTCCAGATACTGCGCAATGAGCTCCGGGCGCTCGGGCCTCGGGCCGATAAAGCTCATTTCCCCTTTAAAGATATTCCAGAGCTGCGGCAGCTCGTCTAACCGCACCGCGCGGATAAAGCGGCCCACCGGCGTGATCCGGTCGTCCTTTTTCCCTGCAAGCCTCGCGATGCCGTCCGCTTCAGAGCTCACCCGCATGCTGCGGAACTTGATGATCTCGAATTCCCTTCCCCCCAGCGTCACCCGTTTTTGGCGATAAAAGACAGGCCCGCCGTCACAGAGCTTCACGGCGAAAGCTGTCAGCAGCATGAAGGGGGAAGCCAGGATCCCAAGGATAAGCGAAAAAACCAGATCCAGCAGGCGCTTTGCCGCCTTCTCTTCAAGCGTTAAGGGCGAAGGGTCGGAAAGCAGGATCGGCGTGTCAAAAAGATGCAGCGGCAGCATTCCCTTGACGATCACATCCGTGATCTTCGGCATCAGATAAACACGGATGCTCTGGCCGTAACAAAGCTTTAAAAGATCATTCCGCTCCTTATTCGGCAGATCCCAGAGCACCACAGCGTCATATTTTCTTTCCTGCTGCAAGGCGGCTGCCGTACCGGTTTTTTTGGCTTCGCAGCTCTCCCCGTTGTCCCTTTTCCCGAGCACCTCCTGTTCAAGCTTCTGCATTCCCTCGGAAAGATTGATCGTTTTTTCGATCCGGAAACGATCCTGCCTGGTCCTCAGTTTTTCCAGGATGGCGCCGATCGGGTATTCCCCGTAGATCACAAGCAGCCTGTCCGGCGGGACCAGTCGTCGATACACACCTCTGTATACAAGCACAAAGAGCACCACGATCAGAAACTGGACAACCGTCATGAGCAAAATCGGGATCACCCGCACCATCCACATGCTCATCAGGCAGAGCTGCAGATAAGTGATGAAATTCGCAAAGAGGATCCCGAAGGTCTGGGAGAGGATCAGGGGCGCCGAACGCTCCCCGTTTAAGATCCCTCCGCCATAGGTGTGAAGGGCAAAGATCAGCAGAAAGAAATAGATCACGATGGTCCCGCGGTGGCCAAGGCCCCCGGGATAGAAATTCAGCCGGTAGGAGACCCGCTCGAAATAGATCTCAAACCAGGCGTAAGCGTAGACGGCTGTCAGCGCGATCAGCTCAAGCAGGGTAAAGCCCAGTGTAAGCAGTCGTTTCATCCGGAAGCCCTACCCGATCCTTCTTAAGGTGGCGCGGAAGGCCCAGGGAACGAAATAGCGCAGGCTTTTCGGAACGGACATGCCTTCCCTTTTCCGGTAAAGATCCCAGATCCGATGGATCGCGTGGAGCTTGTTGGAGGACAGGCTCCCGCCCTTCGGACGCCGGTAGATGGTCAGATTCTCCTGCAGGCCATAGGCGATCACGCCTGTTTTCAGGATCGTCCACCAGGTGGCCGTGTCCTCGGAAGAGATCCGGGGCATCCGAAGCTTTTCCTTTGGCAGCTTTTCCATGTCAAACATGACCGTGCTCGTGAAGATCACGGTCCGGGAAAGGGCCTGGGAATAGCTTAAGGTCTCGGGCGCCTTGACGATCCGGCCCGTGCCCTTCGCATCCGCGTCCCCGAATTCATAGGAGGTAAACGAAAATGCTGCGTGCTTTTCCCGCAGAAAAGCCAGCTGGTGCGCCAGCTTTTCCGGCATCCAGAGATCGTCGGAATCCAGATAGGCCAGATAGCGGCCCTTCGCGTATTTCAGTCCCATATTTCTGGAGGCCGCGGCGCCGATGTTTTTCGGAAAACAGATCAGCATGGCCGTGGCGCCGCCGGGAAGCTTCCAGGAGGTAAGCTTTTCCTCTCTTCCGGGCAGCGAGATCCCATCCTCTTCGAGCACGCAGCCCGCAAGGGAAGAATAATGATCACGGATCACCTGCCTGCTTTCATCCGAGGAGCAGTCATCCACAAGGATCAGATCCCAGTCCCTGAGGGTCTGGGCATCAATGCTTTTCAGCGTCTGTTCGATATAATCCGCCTTATTGTAGACGGGGGTGATGATGCTTACGCGTTCGGGCATATTATTCAGGCTTTCCGTCACATATCTGCTTCACGGCTCATCTCATATTACTTCGCTGCTCATCTTATCAGGTTTCCGCTTGGAGAAGGGCAGATTACCATATCGCTTCGCCGCTCATCTCATCATAAAGCTTTGAATCCATAAGGGAAACATGCCGTTTCCAAAAGCGAATGAAGTCCGTTTTGCATGGAATTCAGCGGGAGAAGCGCTTTGATCAGCGCTTCCTTATATCTCTTCCTTCACCAGGTAGATCGGTCTGTGCTTCACCTCCAGATAGACCTTGGAAAGGTACTGTCCCACGATCCCCAGGCAGAGCAGCTGCACGCCGGAGATCAGCGCGATAATGCAGACCAAAGACGGCCAGCCGCTGGTGGGATCCCCGAAGACCGCCGTCCGGATCACGATAACGATGATCAGGACAAAGGCCAGGAAACAGAAGAGCACGCCCAGAAACGAGGCGATCGCGAGCGGCGCCGTGGAAAAGGCCAGGATCCCGTCGATGGCATAGAGAAAAAGCTTCCAGAAGCTCCATTTGCTCTGCCCCTTCTGCCGCTCCACATTTTCAAAGGAGATCCACTTCGTTTCAAAGCCCACCCAGCCGTAGATCCCCTTGGTGAAACGGTTGTACTCGGACATGGCCAGGATCGCGTCCACCACCTGCCTGGTCATCAGGCGGTAGTCTCTGGCGCCGTCCACCACCTCTGTTTTCGAGATCTTATTCATCAGGCGGTAAAAGCCTCTGGCAAAAAAGGAGCGGATCGGCGGCTCCCCCTTTCTGGAAAAACGCCTGGTGGCCACGGAATCATAGCCCTCATCCAGCCCCGCAAACATTTCCGGCAGCAACGAGGGCGGATCCTGCAGATCCGCGTCCATCGTGACCACGAAATCGCCTTTCGCATGGGAAAAGCCGGCATACATCGCCGCCTCCTTCCCGAAATTGCGGGAAAAGGAGATCAGGCGGACACGCCCGTCCTTCTCATGGAGCTTTTTTACCTCCCTGACCGTTCCGTCCTTCGAGCCGTCGTCGATGAAGAGGATCTCGAAATCCAGTCCCCTGGAATCAAAAAACTCCTGATTCTTCACAAACTCACGGTAAAAATCCGCGATATTTTCTTCTTCGTTAAAGCAGGGCACAATGGCACTGAGCAAAGCCATCCTAGATCAGTTCCTCCCGCTCCAGCTCCTTCAGTTTTTCCGTGAGCTTCCCGATCTCCTGCGCCCTGTCCTTCGGGCAGACCAGCACGGCATCCTCTGTTTCCGCGATGATCAGGTCCTTTACGCCAAGCGCGGCCACGAGCCTGTCCGAGCTGATGATCACACAGTTTTCGGCATCCTCCTCGAGCACATCCCCGAAGGATACATTTCCCCGCTCATCCGCCTGATGCAGGGCCGCCATTTCCGGAAAGCTTCCCACATCGCTCCAGCCGAAATCCCCGGGGAGCACATAGACCCGGCCCTTTGCGGCTGCCCGTTCCATGATCCCATAATCGATCGAGATCTTCGGGATCTGGGGGTAGATCTTCTGCAGCACGGCCGCCTTCGCCTGGGTCCGCACGGTGGGACGGATCTGTTCCAGCTTTTCATAGATATCCGGCAGCAGCTCCGCGAATAGATTTAACATCACCGATGCGCGGAAGACGAACATGCCGCTGTTCCAGAAATAATTCCCGGAGGAAACATATTTCTCCGCCGTTTCCTGATCCGGCTTCTCCGTGAACTCGATCACCTTTTCCGCTGCCGCAGTCTCTCCGGAAACCGGCTCTGTGGCTTTCGCCGCGTCCGCCGCCCCAACCGCGGCTGCTGAGCCTTCCGGCCCTGCGGGCTCCTCTTCTGCCGCAGTCTCTCCGGAAACCGGCCCTGCGGCTTTCGCCGCGTCCACCGCCCCAACCGCGGCTGCTGAGCCTTCCGGCTCTGCGGGCTCCTCTTCTGCCGCAGTCTCTCCGGAAACCGGCTCTGCGGACTTCTCTGTTTCTCCGGCTTCTTCCGCGCCGGAGCCCGGAGCCTGCGCGGACGATCCCGCGTCCTTCCGGATATAGCCGTATCCGGTACAGGCAAAGGTGGGCTTAATCCCGATCGTGATTATCCCGTCCTTCTCCTCCGCCGCTTTTGCCGCAAGGGCGAGCGTCTCCCTGAAGCGTTTTTCATCCCTGATGGCCGGATCCGCTGGAACCACGATCAGGATACTGTCGCCGAAGCGTTCCAGAATCTCAATGCAGGCAAGACCAATGCAGGGAGCGGTGTTTCGGGCGGCAGGCTCCCGCAAAAGATTGGAATCCTTCAGCCTGTCCCCGGTCAGCTCCTTTAACTGCTTTGCCTGATCCGCGCCCGTGACCACAAAAACCTCTCCGTTTTCGGAGAGCGGCTTCAAACGGTCTATCGCCTCATTGATCAGCAGCTCTTTTCCGGTAAGGTTTAAAAGCTGCTTGGGCTTTTTTCTGCGGGACAGGGGCCAGAACCGCGTGCCTCCGCCACCCGCCATCACGACGCCGTATCGTTTCAAAAATTTAATCCTCCAGGTATCTCATCTTCACTTTCTTGCGCTGTGGAGATTTTCCTTAAACCACTGATAGGAGAGCCGGATCCCCTCCGGCAGCTCCACCCTGTGCTGCCAGCCGAGGCCATGGAGCTTTGACACATCACAGAGCTTTCTCGGGGTGCCATCGGGCTTATCCTTATTCCAGACGATCTCGCCTTCAAAGCCCACCTCGGCCTTCACCAGCTCCGCCAGCTCTTTGATCGTCAGCTCCTTCCCCGTCCCGATGTTCACATGCTCCTCACCGGAATAGTTTTCCAAAAGAAAAACACAGGCATCCGCCATATCATCCACATAAAGGAATTCCCGCAGGGGCGTGCCCGTGCCCCAGAGCTCCACGCTTTCCGCGCCGCTTTCCTTCGCGTCATGGAATTTACGGATCATCGCAGGCAGCACATGGCTTCCCTCCAGTTCGAAATTGTCATGGGGGCCGTAAAGGTTCGTAGGCATACAGCTGATATAGTCCACGCCGTACTGCCGTTTATAATATTTGCACATCTGCATTCCCGCGATCTTCGCGATGGCATAGGCCTCGTTGGTCTGCTCCAGCGGCCCTGTCAGCAGCGCGCTTTCCGGGATCGGCTGCGGGGCCATCCTGGGATAAATACAGGAGCTGCCCAGAAACAGCAGCCTTTTCACGCCGTTTTCAAAGGCGGAGGAGATCACATTGCACTGGATCTGCAGATTGATCATCGCGAAATCCGCCGGATAGGTGCTGTTTGCGCCGATCCCGCCCACCTTCGCCGCGGCAAGCACCACGACATCCGGCTTTTCCGTCCGGAAAAAGTCCCGGACCGCCGCCTGATCCGTCAGGTCAAGCTCCTGATGGCTCCTCACCGCCCGGTTCAGATAGCCCTTCTTTTCAAGGCAGCGGCAGATCGCGCTGCCCACGAGGCCCTTATGCCCCGCCACATAGATCTTATCTTCTTTTCTTATCTTATCGGACATGTTCTTTCTTTAAATCTTCCTCCACCATCATATTGATCAGCTCTTCAAAGCTTACCTCTCTTTTCCAGGCAAGCTCCCGCTCCGCCTTTGCCGGATCTCCCCAGAGGAATTCCACCTCGGCGGGACGGTAAAACTCGGGATTCACATCTACATAGAGGCGTCCCGTGGCTTTGTCGTAACCCTTTTCGTTTATTCCCTCGCCCTTCCATTCCAGCTCGATCCCTGCTGCCCGGAAGGCCTTTTCCGCAAATTCGCGGACGGTGTGGGTTTCCCCGGTGGCCAGGACATAATCGCCCGGCGCGTCCTTCTGCAGCATCAGCCACATTCCGCGGACATAGTCCCCGGCAAAGCCCCAGTCACGCTTCGCGTTCATATTGCCGAGGGAAAGCTTTTCCTGTTTCCCGGAAAGGATCCGGGCAATGCCCCGCGTGATCTTTCTGGTCACAAAGTTCTCCCCTCTGCGCGGGGACTCGTGATTGAACAGGATGCCGTTGCAGGCGAAGAGCTGATAGGCTTCACGATAGTTCACCGTGATCCAATAGGAATAGAGCTTGGCCGCACCGTAGGGGCTTTTCGGATAAAAGGGCGTCTTTTCGTTCTGCGGCGCCGTCTCCGGGATCCCGCCGAAAAGCTCGGAGGTGGAGGCCTGATAGAAACGGCAGGCTCCCCCGTTCACGCGGATCGCCTCAAGAAGCTTCAGGGTGCTCACGCCTGTGGCCTCAGCCGTATATTCCGGCACCTCAAAGGAGATGCCCACATGGCTCTGCGCCGCCAGATTATAGACCTCCCCGGGCCTGATCTCGGAGATCAGCCGCATCAGATTGCTGGAGTCCGTCACATCCGCGTAGTGCAGAAAGAGCTTTACCTTATAATAATCGGAGCGTAAAAGATGCTCGATCCTTTCGTGATTTTCCGTACTGTGCCGGCGGACAAGGCCATGGACCTCATAGCCCTTCTCCAGCAGGAATTCCGCGAGATAGGAGCCGTCCTGCCCCGTAATTCCGGTGATCAGCGCGATTTTTTTCATGCTTGTTTATCTCTCCTTCCGTGTCCGTTCAGGACAGCAGGGGTTTTCGTCAAAAGCATCATTCGTGAGCGAGCTCACGACGGCTTTCTCTGTTCCGGATCCTTTGTATCCGTTCAGGACACCCAGCCATGGAAAAAGCAAAAAACGCTTTTTCCATGGCTGATTGGATTCATCCAATACATCAGTTTGTCAAAGGCACCGTCCGTGAGCGAGCTCACGACGGCACCTTTAACAACCTGATGTGCTGTCCTGAACGGATACTCACATTATAGTATCTTCCCCTCCGATTTACAAACCCGGGGGAATGGGGTAAAATCATGATCATGCAGATCGTCTATGACTTGTTTCACAACGAATGCTTTGTCGCAGCGGGGCTGGGGTGGCTCATCGCCCAGCTCGCCAAAACCATACTCTATATCATCGTGAACAAGACCTTCGAAAAGGAGCGGCTGGTCGGGAGCGGAGGGATGCCTTCTTCCCATTCCGCCACAGTGGTGGCGCTGCTTGTGGCCACCTTTTTCCAGTACGGTGTGAAGGACTTTCCCTTCGCGATGGCGCTGTTCTTCGCGATCATCGTGATGCACGATGCCAGAGGCGTGCGCCGGGAGACCGGCCGCCAGGCCCATGTGCTCAATGAGATGATGGACTGGATGGCGAATATGGGCAACGAAGCCATTCCTCCCGATCAGAAGCTCAAGGAATTCATCGGGCATTCGCCCACCCAGGTGATCATCGGGGCGCTGCTGGGCGCCGTAGTGGGGGTGTCTGTGCACTATCTTTTCTTCCCCGTATAGAAGCAGCCGTCAGACTGGTATGCACAGCGTTCCTGTTTTTCTCCGATCCCTTCGGTCAGGGCTGGATTACATCTCAGGAAACGGCGCCGGATAGCCTGTGAAAAGGCATTCCTGTCGGCGCTATTTCAGTTCACCTGCAAGATACTCCTCCAGCGCGCTTTCCCAATCCTGAAAATAATAATCCAGCGTGTTCTTTAAGCGCTTGTTTTCCAGAATGGAGTAGGCCGGGCGCTCCGCCTGATCCGGGACAAGCTTCTTATATTCCTCTGTGGAAACAGGGATAATCTTCGTCTTCCTTCCCGCAAGCTCCATGATCTTCGCGGCAAACTCCGCCCAGGAGCAGCTGCCCTCGCAGGTGGCGTGATAGAGCCCGAAGCGCCCCGTGCCCAAAAGGAAACGGATGCAGCGGGCAAGCTCCAGCGCGGAGGTGGGGCTGCCGAGCTGATCGTTTACCACACTGATCTCGTCCTTCGTCTCGGAAAGTCTGAGCATCGTCCGGACGAAATTCTTTCCGTCCCCGTAAAGCCAGGCCGTCCGGAGCATATAGTATTTCGGGGCGACCTGGGACACATACCGCTCCGCCTCCTGCTTTGACGCGCCGTAAACGCTCATCGGCGCGGTCCGCTCCAGCTCCGTATAAGGCCGCGTGCGCCTCTCCCCGCTGAAGACATAATCTGTGGAAATGTGGACCAGCACGGCGTCTGTGTCTCTCGCGGCCACAGCCAGATTTCCCGCCCCTGTCGCGTTCACGGCATAGGCCAGATCCCTGTTTTTTTCACAGCCGTCCACATTGGTGTAGGCGGCCGCGTTCACGATCACATCCGGCTTTTCCTCCTCCACGAGCGCCTTCACCGCATCATACGAGGTAATATCCAGCGGTCTGATCCCCTTTTCCTCGGAAACAGCCTCGCCCACATCCGTCAGGATGAGCTCCGTGGTCTCATCCTCCGCAAACAACTGTCTTAATGCCCTGCCCAGCTGGCCGTCAGCGCCGGCGATCAGCAGCTTTTTTCCCATCTCGAGTTCCTCCCTTTACCTGTTCTTCCAGAGCCTGTAAACCGTAAAATCGTTCTGCTCCACCCCCATTTCTCCCACATAAGCCATCGTGTAATCCCATTCCACAAGCTGATCGTAGGTAAATTCCCACTCATGGGGGGTGTCCAGAAAATAGGTGTATGCATAATCATTATCCGGGTTGTAATCCCTGATATAGATCAGATCATTATCCGGAAAATAATATTCATAGATAAAATCAAAAACCTCAAAATTGTAAACAATGCAGTCCTGCGGCGTAAGCTCTTTCGCAAAATAGGCCTCGAGTTCCGGCACGCGGCTCGAACGGTACTCCGCGTGAAAATTCTCCTTATACTGGACCGCGCCGGAAAAGAGCAGAAAGCCTCCGATCAGGCAGGGAATCACGACGGCCATCGGATCCTTAAAGCCCTCCGGCACGGGAAACCGAAGGCCCCGCATGCCCAGCGCGAAAAAGACCGCGATCAGTCCCATGCAGGGGAAGATGTACTGATCCCTGTAGATCGGGCGAACAGCGAGAGAATAGCCTATGCCGAAGAGCATCGTGAGAAACGGAACAAGCAGCGCCCAGGCATAGGGGCCCTTTTTCCCCGGATAAAGCCTTAACCCAAAGGCCGCCAGCAAAAGCAGGCCGATGTAGATGGGCAAAGTGATGGGATAGTCCTCCAGCGCGAACATCCAGACGAAGTAGTTCCCGACTGTTTCCGGGGTGATGGGGGGGATCCAGTAGCTCTGGGACACAAGCATGGTCTGTCGGAGCAGGATAAAGCCCCAGGGCGCATAACCAAGCAGCAGGGCGAGGCTCAGCCCTAGCCAGAGGCGAAGGGACGGAAGTCCCGCCGGGCCGTCGGCCTGCAAAGATACCCTGTCCGACTTATCAGGCGATTGCGGTTCTTCGCGGGCGGTAAGCGCCTCCCCCTCCGGACCATCCATCTGCACGGACGCCTCACTCAGCCTGTCAG